>JAUXGF010000157.1 GCA_030622395.1 Calditrichaceae bacterium | reverse complement strand
TTTCGATCCCGATAAATCGGGAAGAAATCTGTAACTTCAATATTTATAACGCTAAATCCCGATTATCGGGACGCTCCGCTCGCGCCGCAAGGCGTCCCCGTGGGAAAATGACAGTTTGGGCTAGTTTTCGTTCAGAGACTAATTAAGATTTTGCTTAAGTAAATGATTAGGGCTTCAGAATAAAACCCTTTTGTTGACGTTAACAAAATGGTATATATGATGATTACAATAAATTAAAATAAATCGTCAATAAAATTTGTATCTACAAGTCTTTTTGCAGCAATTTGTATATGCCTTTCACTAAACAAAAATCTTTTTCTCTTACTCCAATCCTTAATGAAATTCGTGATTTCCGGTAATTTCGTTTTATTTTCTCTAACAATCGTCCAGTGTACAGTTGATAATAATTCCAATCCGTATGGGGTTTCAAATCCTTCGATCAACTGTATAACCTTTGAAAACCTTGACGAATTATTGTGATTATTGGAAATAAAATTCTCCGCAAGTTTAATACTGTTAGGAAAAAGATTTATCTGAATGTTTTTGGTTCCATCGCCATAACCGGATATATAATGCCCTTCAATTGCCTGCAAAGCGTGATGTAAATTATCAGCATAAGGTCCGTATTTTGCCTTTCTGTATCTCAATCTCAAGTTCTCTCCCGCAGCCTGCAAGAAATACATCAGTTTTTGGATTTCAAGCATAGTTATTTGATAGCCGATTTCTTTATAGTTTTTTAATAAGATAATCAAGGCAGCCCGGCCCGCGGTCATTTCCGGTTTTTTTGTAGCAACCTTTATTTTTTTCGGTTCGGGTGATTTTGAAGGCGCGTATACTATAATATTAACGTCTTCCAAATGACTTAGCTTTTGTTCTATGACCGATCTAACTTCATTCCAGTCGAGCCCCCCCAGTCCGCAGCCTAATGGCGGGATTACGATTGACTTAATATTAAATTCATTTATCTTTTTTACCAGATCATTCAAACCTTTTTCAATGTGTTCCAGTTTTGATTTGGCTTTCCAATGTGTTTTGGTGGGAAAATTGATTATATACTTAGATTCAAACATATTGTTATCATTGGTAATAAACATTTTCCCAATATGCATTTTCCCATCATCACAGACTTTCTTGTATTCCTTATAATTATCTGGGAAAGCCATTTTAAACTGTAAGGCAATTCCCTTCCCCATAATACCAACGCAATTTACAGTATTCACATAGGCTTGGACTTTTTCTTCCAGCAAATTACCTTTTTGTTTAATTGTTATCATGATTAAACCTGCATTTTTGTTAATAATACCATTCCCGCTTAACTTTGCATAGAAAACACTAAATGAGACTATAGGATGACCATCAGTAAATACAAACTGCAAATCACTATTTTTTATATCTTCAATTTTTACCAATAAATATAAAATATCTTGTTGTGATTTATTACAACCGCTTATTGTTCCTCTATGAATACAATACAACATTGGCGAACGTGGAGCGAAATGAAATGGTATATAATCATGTAATACACCATACGGTGATAATGGAACAGGGAAAGTACTTCTCCTTTCTTGTATTCCTTCATAAGCAATACTTACATAATCTATACGTTCATTTTCAATTCGATTTTTACTCAATATAATGCCACGATTAACTATTTTCACAAAATTTTCTAAAGGCGTTATATGATAAATATATTCCATTAAATTGTCCATAATAGATCAACAGCTTTTTCGCCAAATTAGCGCTTTGACAAAAGGATACTTCTCATAGGTCATTTCATCGATCTTTATTTCCATACAGTCTTAAAAAATTTAAAAAGAATTTACTGTAATATATTCTAAGTGGCAAACGCAACCTGATTATTACATTCTGCCTAAAATAGTATTTAATAAAAAAATGGATCAAAATTAAGATTTAACTTCTGTTAATCCGATAAAGAATCACCCTCAAATAGAATCGCTCCGGCTTATATCCGCAATAGATTCAAAATTAAGCTTAAAATGCATTGTATCATTTTTTTGAATTTCGATATATTTAGTAAATTCCTTAAACTCGGGATTCTTTATGATTAACCGATGTTTGCCATCCGAAAGATGAATAGGCTTTTTCAGAGGCGTTTGCCCTTTAAAGCTGCCGTCCACAAAAACATCTCCCCAGGGATAAACTTTGCAGTCGAAATAGCCCACTAATGTATCCAAGTTGATTTTTACAAAGGTTACTTCATTTGCCTTTATCTGAATCGTTTTACTAAAAAGCGGGTATTCCGGGTGAATAAGTCCCAGGGAATATTTACCAGCCGGGAGTTCTATCTGATCTTTAAGAGGCGTTGAGTCAATCTTTTTTGAATCAATATAAACATAAGCCCAGGGCTGGCATTCAATATCCAGCTTGCCAGATATGTTTAAATATTTTATTTCCTCTTTTGCCGCATCTGACTTTTCCGGCTGGAGTACGACCTTGTTATTTTTTAGATCATTGCTTGATTGACCGGCGTCAGGGGCAGCCGGCTGACTGTCTTTTTCCGCCGCCGTAATCAAGCCCTCTTTAACAGAAGAGTAATGTTTTAATGAATCGCTTCTGGTAGTCTCACTGATTTTATCCGTTTTTTTAATCTGTAATAAAAATAAGACAAATATAATAATTATCAAAGCAGCAGCGGCAATATTTTTGAAATTAATAATTTTCTTAAAAACAGACGGTTTTATCGCAATGGGTTTTTCGTCGATACTTTTCTTTTCCAAATCAAAATTATCTAAAATTTGCCGGGCTGACGTATACCGCTTGCTTAGATTTTTCCGCAAAAGATTTTTAGTTAAAGAATAAATATTTTCAGGTAAGCCGCCAGCCTGTTTTAAGATTTTATCTGTATTAAAGTTTAATATATTGTTCAAAGTCTGCCCGGCGTCTTTACCCAAAAAAGGGTTGCGCCCTGTAAACAGTTCATAAATTACTATGCCGCAGGAAAAAAGATCGCTTTGATTAGTAAGCTTTCCGCCCCTGATTTGTTCGGGCGACATATAAGCAGGCGTACCAACGATAGATTCCGGTGAAGTTAACACTGTTTCATCATTGATTAACGCTAAACCGAAATCGGCGATTTTTAAATGCAGCTTTGAATCGATTAAAATATTTTCCGGTTTAATATCGCGGTGAACAATTTGATTTTGATGAGCCGCCTGAAGACCTAAAGCTAATTGAATGATATGCGATTCTTTTTCGCTGCCGGTAAGTTTATTTTCTTTAATTATTTCTCGCAGATTTTTACTTTCAAAATATTCAAAAGAAATATAAAAAAAGTTTTGCCGGCTTCCGAAATCAAGAACTTTAATAATATTCGGATGATCTAACCCGGCAAGAATTTTGGCTTCCCGTTTGAAGCGGCTTAAAAGAACTTTATCAGCGAGATGCTCTATATCTAAGGTTTTTAGGATGATCTTTTTACCGAGATAAATATGATCTGCAAGATAAACGCTGCTTTGCTGATTTTTTTTCAGACAGCTTAATATCTTAAATTTATCGAATAGGAGATTATTTTCTAAATTGTTATCATTATTAGAAACCATTAAAACTCACTTTTATCTAAAATAGTTTTTTATATTATTTAAACTTATATCCCGATGAATCATGGATGAGGAATTTTACTTTTCTGTTTTCTGCCCCCACTTTTTCCGCCCGCCCCAATTACTGATAAAATTTGACAAGCGCCGGCTTGACGCCAACTTAGACCCAAACATAGTTTCAACTTGCCGGGGGGACAATTAAATACCGCTAATTTTATTCTTTTTCCTTTTCTATTTCTTTCAATAAATTTAATCCCTCTTGAGTTGTAACATATTGTTGTTTTGAACTTTTTGGTTTTTCGGAAATTGTCATCTTTATCAGCTTGTTTTCAAGCATTGGGTGTATAAATTTATTTCTGAATTTTGTTCTATGGCGCCAATTAAACTCTTGCATAATGTCCAAAATTAATTTAGGCTTTTTACATAAATTTAAGATTTGGGCAACTTGGCGCCGACTTAATCCCAACTTAGTCCCAACATGATCCCAACTTAGTCCCAACTTAGTCCCGACTGGAATGGATATTTGCCCTTCAAGTTCAGGTTTTTTTCTTTTCAGAATGGTAATAAAATTCGCTCCGCTTTCATAAAACTGCGGTTGAGGTAAATTATAATCCATCATCCAGGTTTTTATGTTTTGGATTCCTGATCCCCAGCGTTCAATATAACGCGTTAGATAGAGCAACTCGGCAAGAGTAGAGTTGCGCAAAACAGAAGCGTGGGGTTGATGCAATAACTCTATCGTCATTCCGGTTGGCAAAGAGCCCGGCGACCATATCTCAATGCGGTCATCAAAAACAGCGGCGTCAATCGTACTGGAAATACGGTAATCTCTGTGCGCTACTGCATTTGCAATAACTTCCCGAATAGCGCGATAAGGAACTTCATAGCGGCTTTCTCTGCGGCCTGTATCCGGATTAACTTGCGCTGATTTCCGAATATTTCGCAAAACAAAATTCTCTGCCAGGTTAATCTGCTTAAAGACGTCTTCTTTGATATCCTGATGGTCCAACATTCGACCTGTTTTATCTTTACCTTCAAAGACAGCGCATTTAACAAATGCCGTCGGCAGATAATAGGTGGGATTATCACTGAAAGCAAGCGCCCCGGCAATATTCGGTTTATCACCGGCAAAAATATTAAGTTTTGCGATAGACGATGAAGAATCATTAATGGGCAGGTTTCGTTCTTCGTGGGCTTTATTAAAGAACCACTTAATTTTATCCTTATTTAAAAGTTGTTCAGAAGCGGGGACAACAGTTCTATCGTATTGGAATTCGGGATTCTTGCGTTCATACATCAACAATTCTATTCCTGCTTTTGAAAGATAGGCGTTACTTGTACCTACACGTTTGTATGCTTTACCATTCAGAAAATAGGGTTTATCTGGTGCATTTTTTAATTCAACAATAAGTATATGTTTTCCATCAATTTCTTTTTCAAAGATATTTGGATACAAAGCCGGTTCTATAGAGTTAAAAATTGTTTGTTGAACCTTCTGAAAAGTTTTATCGGTTATTAACTGTCCTTTCAATGTTCCATCATCCTGTATCCCAAAATACACAGATCCCAAATCGGTATTAGCAAAAGCGCAAAGAGATTCCAGCGCACGGCTTAACTGTCCGGTGCTTGCTTTTAATTCAACGGTTTGTGATTCTTTTAAAGACATAAATTCTTACCATTTATGAATAACTTTTCAATTACTTTCTAATGTTAGAATTAATTTAATATAAAAAGATTAAACAGGTTTTTGATAAGCGATAAATCTAATGCTTGCAAGCAAATTTACCAAATTCCAATTATTGAACCATAAGTTACGAATATAATTTCGTTGTAACCTGATTTTCTTAATTCCATTATTATGGGAGTAATTAATACCATTGTACATTCCTTGTCTGCATGGAAAAACGCCTTTTTATATCTATTGTGTTGATCGTATTTTAAAAGGGCGTTTTCAAAATTATAAACATTTACCAAACTAGAATCAATAACTATCCTTTTACTTCTATCCAACCATATTCTTATAGTATTTTTATCGTCTGTAACAACAAAACGCTTATTCATTACTGCTTGGGGAGGTGCGACTTTTATAGCTTGATAACTTCTACCGGCGGGCGCCAGTGAAAAAAAACAAACGCTTCCTATCCTCAAGCTAAAAAGCATTAACACCCAAAACAGTAATGTTTGATAGAGAATTAAATTTTTTTAACCTTCTGAATAAGCGGTCATTAATGTATTGGCTGCTTGAATATTTCTTATGTAATCTACGCTTTAAGATAGTTCTGTCTTTAGGGGGTAAATAACCTGGATACAAAGTTAGAATCCTTATCTATAAAAATAATGTGTAATAGTTCAGCCTGTGTGAGGAATTGGAATAATGGAGTGATGCCGTGCCTGCCGGCAGGCAGGGACAGGGAGTACAGGAGTATTACTTCTCGGCTGAGCGCCATTTCACTATTCCCTCACTACATTATTTCAATCTTATAGTAATCCAATTTTTTTCCAATCCATCACTTCATTACTCCATCCCGATATTCGAGATGGCAATTCAAAAACCAGCCACAAGTTGTGTTCAGCTGACGCCTATGATTTTGAGTAGTAAGATTTCTCCACCCTCCCAAAGCGTCGGATTCGACATGTAGGCTGAGACAATCTGAAACTACCCACACAAATCGACATAAAACCATAAAATTCTATATCATTGACTAATAAATAAAATATAATACTCTAAATTATTTTTGTAATTATCTTTTTCCTACAAATCTGCCTAAAGCAAAATAACTGCCTTTCACATAAAAAATTGGATCTAACAATCCTTTTTGTTGGGCATGATTTTTTAAATAAACATCACTATTAATTGTAATTACCAGCGAATTTGCCGTTATTATTCTTCTCGATTCCGTAATTTCAAGATTATCTATTAATTGACATTCTATATGAATTTTACATTCTTTTATTCTGTTTGGCTTAATTTTCAAAGAAGGGATAGGGGTTAAATTTGCCGTTTCAAATTCATCTATTTCAGGTGGAACTCTTTTAGCCGTAATATTAACATTTTTTATCATCTGGGTTGAAGCCATATTCAATACAAATTCTCCCGTTTCAATGATATTTCTGTATGTATCTCGATCGGTATCAGTTCCTACAGCTAAAATTAACGGTTGGTA
>JAUXGF010000280.1 GCA_030622395.1 Calditrichaceae bacterium | reverse complement strand
ATAAGGTTCAAATATTTCTTTATGCAAATAATACAGACCGTCATTTTGCGTTCCGACCCATATAGTTCCATTTTTATCCTGAGCCACGGATGTAACGTAAGTATCATTTAATCCGTCTTCTATACCATAGTTAATAAAATTTCGATCAGGAATGATTAAAAGACCTTTTGATGTGCCGATAAATTGATTTGAGGTTTCATCAACGTAAACATAACTGGTATAAAAACCGGAGAAGTTCCTCATGACTTCTTCAATTCTATTATTATAGATATGAAAAAGCCCGCCTCCCTTATTTATGGAACTGATCCATATACTATTTTCGGTTTCTTCATAAATATGCTTAATAAAACGGTCGGGGAAATTATAGTTAAAATTTTGGGATATTATATTGTCATTTATGACATACAAGCCTTTACTTGTTCCAAACCAGACCTGTCCGTTTTTACGAGGCGTAATATATCTTATTTCATTACTAGGTAAACCGTTTTTTTCAGTCAGCGTGGTTATAAGTTGACCGTTTTTTATTTTTTGAACGCCGTCCTTATAAGTTCCTATCCAGGCGCTCCCGTCATAGTCAATAGCCGCTGAGATGATTGGTTCAATTACCGGGCTGTTTTTTGAGTTTAGATTAGTAATTGAATCATTTTCAAAGATGTATAATCCTCCCGGCTCTGCTCCCATTAAAACCGTGCCGTCATCTGTTTTAAGTAAAAAGTTTAACCTTTTACCGCTGAGTGAATCATCAAAGACAATCTTTTTTACTTGATCATTATCAAATTCCCATAAACCGGTTATATAATCAGCAACCCATATAACGCCGGGTTCTTTTTCAATAATACCTACCACAAGATTAAAAGGGTAACCGGTATTAATTGTATAGTTTGTAAAAGAAGTCCCGTCAAATTTTGCCAGGCCGCCGTTAGTCGCCAGCCAGATAAAACCATAAGAATCTTTGATAATATCGGTGACATTAGATTGAGGCAGCCCTTCATCAACCGTAAATAATTTTTGAGGACAATTTTTAGCGATTAGATTTGAAAATCCTAAAATATTGAGGAATACCCAAAAAGTAATTATACTATTTAAATAGAAATATTCAAATCGTTTATTTTCTTTAGATTTAAAACAGAGATTATTCATTGACAATTCCTGGAATGTTTTAAATTCAAACAATCTTTATGTTCGAGTTAAGTTTTAAAAGTTTTAGTTTTATATTTTATGATAAGAAATCGGTGTAATGCCTCAGATACTATAATAATTCGAACAACGCATGAGAACCCACCCCTTCATTGAGGTTTTACAAATCGGTCGTCTTTTAATTTGATATATAATCTTACTTTATTTAAAAATATTTTTATAACTAAATTTCATAAAACAATCATAATGATCCCGACTTGTGCATCGGGATAATGAACGAAACGTCTTAGGCGTCCCAATTATTCGATAAGAGCATAATTATCAATTATCTATTTTTAAACTCGATCGGTATTCTTTAACAATTTGTTTCCCAATATCTTTGAGACTATTTAAGTCGGTTACCTCTTTCCAGACAATGCGTTTTTCTTTATTAAACCAGGTTAACTGGCGTTTTGCATAACGGCGCGAATTGCGTTTTATTAGCTCTACTACATCTTCAAAGCTGATTTGATTATCAATATATTTAAATACTTCTTTATAGCCCACAGTATTTAAAGCGTTAATATCCGCTGAATATCCCATTTTTTTTAACTTGATTACTTCAACAAGCAGTCCATCTTCGATCATCTTCTCAACACGCTCATTAATTTCTTGATATAAAAGAGCGCGCTCCATAAATAAGCCAAACATAACAGGGATGAATTGCGCTGTTTCTGTGTTCTCTTCATGCCAGGATGAAAATTTTCTGCCTGTTACAATATAAACTTCCAGACTTCTTATGATGCGCTGTTTGTCCGCGGGAGTAATTTTTTGAGCATATTCGGGATCACAGCGGCGCAATTCATCATAAAGCGCCGGAACTCCCTCTGCCCCCATTCTATTTCGTAATGAAGCGCGAACTTTTTTATCGCGTACTTCTAATTCAAATATACCGTCCAATAACGCCCTGACATATAAACCGGATCCGCCGACCACTAAAGGAATATTGTTGCGGCTAATAATTTCATCGATTCTTTGTCTGGCTAATTTTGAATACTTACCGGCGCTGAAATATTCTTCGGGATTTAACATATCTATAAAATGATGAGGAATACGTTTCAAGATATCTTTATCCGGTTTAGCCGTTCCAATATCCAAATATTTATATATTTGCCGTGAATCAGCAGAAACAATTTCAACAGGCAGCGTCTCCGCTAATATTAAAGACAAAGCTGTTTTCCCGACGCCGGTCGGACCGACTATAATTGGAACTATTTTTTTCATATAAACTCACATGGATTATCAACATAAATAACAAACGATGCACGAATGTGTCAGGTAATTTGGGATAAGCGTTCAGAGTTCAGGGTTCAGAGTTCAGCGCTTCTCACGAAGCCACCCACTCGTCGCTAATTCCCAATTCCCAATTCCCAATTCCTACTTCTTTTTTAAGAAATCCGTTTAAATTTACGATCCAATTCAGCTAAATCAATAGTAATAAATATTGGTCTGCCGTGCGGACAAAAGAATGGCGATTCACAAGCGAACAGTTGATCCACTAAATTGTGCATTTCTATTTGCGATAGCGCTTCCCCCGATTTGATAGCGTTTTTACAAGCGTAAGCGGCGGCGATTTTTTCAAGATGATCAAAATCATGTAAAGGGTGATTGTTATAATAATCAATAATATCAAGTATGATTTGCGATTCTCTACCCACTTTCACATCAGCAGGCATGGCTTCTATTACAATCGTATTTCCGCTGAATATTTTTATGCTAAATCCTATTTTATTTAAAATCCGGTATATTTTTTTAAACGACATAAAATCTTCGTAATTAAGCGTTAATTTTTGCGGGAAAAGCAGCTTTTGTCCGCTGGACTGTCCGTCTTTTTTTAGTATTCGGCTAATTCGTTCATAAAGTACGCGCTCGTGGGCGACATGCTGGTCGATAATCACCATACCGCTTTTTATTTCAGAAACGATGTAGCGATTATGTATTTGCCAAAAGCTAACATTAACTTCTTTATTCCCAACATCCTGGATATCTTGATATGACAACTTGTTTTGTTGTCCGCCGTTGGTCTGCGATTTTTTTTCTGGCGATTCAAAATATGTTAAACTGAGCTGTGAGCCTGAATAACGCGCCATTGATCTTTTTTTATTTTTTAATTCATTTACAATCTCCTGCGGCTTACTTTCCAGTTCAATCGCCTTTTGCACAGCGCTACCTGAAGGCGCGCTGCTAAGCCGGGGCGCCGCTTCCTCCATATTAAGAGCTTTTTGGACGCTATTAATAAAAAATGAATATAAACTGCGGTCGTTT
Source organism: Calditrichaceae bacterium (assembly GCA_030622395.1). Classification (GTDB taxonomy): domain Bacteria; phylum Calditrichota; class Calditrichia; order Calditrichales; family Calditrichaceae; genus JAUXGF01. Next base: position 1,365 of record JAUXGF010000280.1, on the reverse strand, counting down.
GTAAAGCGCACTTCCATCTTAGTAGGATGTATATTAACGTCTACCAAAGAAGGACTCATTTCTAAAAACAAACAGTAAACCGGGTATTCTCCAGGTGATATTAATTTAGAGTACCCCTGAAATATAGCATGATTTAGCGATTTGTTTTGTATATATCTTCCGTTTAAAAATAGATATTGATTGACGCGTGATTTTCTCACCGTATCGGGACGGCTGATAAAACCGGAAAGTTCAATACCGCCCAGACTGACAGACAAAGGAATCATCCCATTAAAAATAAGATCGCCAAAAATAATCCGGACACGTTCGTCTATTTCGCTTTGCTTTAAATTAAATAACTGCTTGTCATCTATAAACAAATCGAAACCAATATCAGGGTAGGCTAAAAAGAAGCGTTTTAATACAACTAAAATTTGTTGATTCTCGCTGCTTTCAGCCCGCATGAAATTTCTTCTCGCCGGAGTATTAAAGAAAAGATTTTTTACGCTTATACTTGTACCGACATTAGCCGCCGTTTTTTTTAATCTGCCTCCTTTACCGCCGTTTAGTGAAAAAATATTGCCCATTTTATCCATTTCCCTGTGGGATTTCACTTCAATTTGGGATACTGATGCAATGCTGGGCAGGGCTTCGCCTCTAAATCCGAGAGTCTCTATACTATACAGATCATCTTCTGATTTAATCTTGCTTGTAGCGTGGCGCTCAAAGGAAAGCTGCAAATCTTCGGCGCTCATACCGTTTCCGTTATCAATTACCTGAATCAATTTCCTGCCGCCTTGATGAATAATTACAGAAATCTTATCCGCCTCGGCGTCAATAGCATTTTCCACCAGCTCTTTAACCACAGAAGCAGGGCGTTCGACAACCTCTCCGGCGGCAATTTTATTGGCTAAATTTTCCGGTAATATTTTTATTGTATTATCTATGATTGACTTTTCCATTACTTGCAATATTTTTATGAAAAATTCTTAACTTTAAAAATATAAATCTATTATTTCTCTGGAAATTTAATATTTTTTCTAAAAGGGAAATATAAATAAATAATATAAATAATAAAAATTTATTAAAAAGATAGGTCGGATTTGTATATGTTTTTTTTAGTTTAGATTAAAGCATTCAGCTATCAGCTTTAGATTTTGTAATAACAACTAACTACGGCGGCAAAGGCGTCCCTATTCCGTAGGAACGCCTGCCCTGCGCCGAAACTATCACTGGGAACTGCTGAGAGCTTTTATCGCTTATTATATCAACAAGCTATCTGAGTCTACATGAAAATAAACGTAACTATAATAAACACCGGGATCAAAATCGGTATTGAATATTTCAGCATGTATCCAAGAAAGCTGGGCATGGAAGTACAGGGTT
>JAUXGF010000136.1 GCA_030622395.1 Calditrichaceae bacterium | reverse complement strand
GTAAAACTTAATTCGTAAGCGCTTAAAAATCAGTGTATATCCGTATAATCTGTGTAATCCGCGTTCTATTAAGAACCAGCGTTTTGTCAAATAAACATACTCTATAAAATCGCTGACCAGTCGGGATTCGAAATGACATTTTGGGTGTTCTGCAACAGCCTGTTAATCGGAACTATTTCAGTATATTTAAATCCCATCAAAAATCGCATCTAATAATTCATACGCCCGTTGCTGGTTTCTTTTTTCAACATATAAATTCACGCCGATAAGAAGCGATGAAGACGAGGTTCCTAAAATTCCCACATCAGGCGATTTTAAAACGCAGTTAATTCCACTACCGGTTAAAACCTGTTTTGCCTGTTCAGCGAAACTGCGGTTAGGAAAATTTTTAATAAAAACAATTTCGTCCATAATTAATCCCAAAATAATAAAATTTTGCCACAAATACACCAAGTCACCAAGAAACAATTATATAGAAAGAATATTGATTTTAAACTCAGCTTTTAATGATTAATTTTCAATAAATACTTTACCTATTATTTTTTTAATACTTTGTGTCTTTGAGTCTTTTCCCAAAAGGGATCCCTTTCCCAAGGGGACTCCTGCGGAGCGGGAGTAGCGATGAATTATTCAGTATTAAAACAATCAGACCCAGCCTCTTAATTTACATGCCTCTGCAACACGAGCGACTCCCACCATCATAGCCGCAAGGCGTGGATGGACGTTTTTTTCTCTTATTGCTTCTTGCACAGTATGAAAGGCTTTAGTAATTTTCTGATCAAGCCTATTATGTACCGTTTCTTCTTCCCAGAAAAATGAATAGTTATCCTGAACCATTTCAAAATAAGATACGATAACGCCGCCGGCGCTTGCCAGAATATCCGGAATTACATGAAGTCCTTTTTTATACAGAATTAAATCTGCTTCAGGCGTGGTCGGGCCGTTAGCCAGTTCACAAATAATTCGCGCTTTAATATTATCTGCATTCTTTTTTGAAATAGAATTTTCCAGGGCTGCCGGATAGAGAACATCTACATCTAATTCGAGCACCGAATCGCGTGGGATGGCTTTTGATCCGGGAAAATTTAGCACTGAACCGGTTTTGAGTTTATGCATTACTAATTCTTTTGAATCGAAACCGTCTTCATTATAAATACCGCCCCTGGAATCACATACGGAAACAAGCTTTCCGCCGCCCAATAATTCATGATGAAGCAGTGCGGCTCTCTGCCCGGCATTGCCGAATCCCTGTATGGCAAATTTTCCGGTGGGGTCAACTCCCAAAACTTTACAGGCTTCACGAACAGTGATTACTCCGCCGCGCGATGTAGCGTCTCTTCTGCCCTCGGTGCCGCCAATGGGCGTAGGTTTATCGGTTAACACTCCCGGTTGATGGCGACGGATGATTGTTTCGTATTCGTCCATCATCCAGGCCATGGTTTGAGGATTGGTATAGACGTCCGGCGCCGGAATATCTTTATCAATGCCGATTGCATCGGCTACAGCCCGAATATAGGCTCTGGAAAGATTTTCCAATTCCCGCTCAGACATTATCCTTGGATCACATACCACCCCGCCTTTGCCGCCGCCCAAAGGCAGATCCACAACCGCTGTTTTCCAGGTCATCCAGGCAGCTAAAGCGCGGATCGTGTCAACAGTCTCATCAGGGTGAAAGCGAATGCCTCCTTTAGCCGGCCCACGGGCGAAATTGTATTGAATTCGATAAGCATGAAATATTTTTATTCCCCCTTTATCCATTTTTACAGGAAGAGTAAATTTGAATTCTCTTTGCGGCCATTTTAAATGTTCAATCGTCGCTTCATCTAAATTTAATAAGCGGGCGCCCTCCACTACTTGTTTTTGTGCAACCTTAAATGAGTTATATGAATCCATAATTATTATTCCTTAGATTTATCTTCTAAATTTTCGTCTTCCTCGAATACATCCAGAATAATTCGATACCAGCAATGCTTGCACATTAACGCTCTATCGACACTCAGAATGACCTGTTCCCAGGGACTTAATTTTGTCCCGCAATGCGGGCAGGCATCTAATGTTTTTGGACGTTTCTTACTACCGGTTGAATTAATATTAATATCTTTCAATTTATTTCTCCGGTTTCAAAATTATACCTTTATTTTCCTGACCATTCATTTTAATGACAATAGGTTTTGAAAATCTCAGGCGCCGCGTATATTTCATTTCTTCCTCAGATTTCTGTTTTGACAGCCAATCCCAGTCCATAAACCCTGAATTTTTAAAAGAATTGACTGAAAAATAAGCCACCATAAAAGAAGTAATATTCTGAAAAAAGTGGGAGCCCTGAGAAGGCTCTACCATAAAATCTTTAAAACTGGTTTCTACAATTGCTTTTGCCCCTGAGATTTGATCCCAATTGACCGGAATTCCCAGCCATGGATCCTGCGACCCCCAGCGTCCGACGCCGATCAACAGATAAGGACGTTTCTCTGAAACTAATTTTGTATTAAATTTATTAACTTCGGCGGCAACTTCTTTACTTTTTGAGCGCTCAAAAAGATGATAGTCAACATATACAACATCGTATATTTCATCAATAACGCCGTTCCCAAGCACATGAGGGCTCTGGCATATCAATGTTTCCGGATCTTCAACGTCAATATTAAGCAATTCCATTTCTCTGTTTAGCACTAAAGGACGCATTTGCAGCAAACCGAATTCTTTAAGTTTACCTTTAGGGGCAGACATTTTTACTGCGAACTCAATTTCTACAGGCGTACCCATGCCCCAACTCCCCATTTCTAAAAGAAGATCAATGATTTGGGGCAGCGGGAATATTTTATGCTTCAAAACAGGGGCAAAGGTAACAAGTCTTGCGCCATGTCTGGATATTCCATCATATATAGTGTCGTTCTCATGAGAATAAGTTGAAGCTACATAATGAAGAGCGCCGTCTTTTTCTGCCGTGTCCAATGTATATTGTTTTACACATATATCATGTGTTTCAAACGAATCATTGGCTTTTGCCTCGATATCTAAAGCATAAAATTTGCGTTGGTTATTTCGTAAGGTATCTTTAATAGAAGAAAATTGCGGTAAATGATTGGGATATCTGGGGGAAAACCTGACTGTATTTCCTCCGTCGACAACAGTTTTTCCCAAACCAAGAGCTGTAGAAACAATACCATCGGTTGATTTTTGCGGGGAAACCGGGTAAAAATTATAAGATTTGGCAACGCCTGAGAAAGCCGGATAAAATTTCTCGTCATGTCTCGTTCCGACCATTTTATGGATAATAACAGCCATTTTTTCTTCTTCGAGACGATAGGATGTAACCTTTATATAATCTTTTGCGGAATGATAAAAAGTAGATGCATAAACCCGTTTAACAGCATTAAGCAACTCATTTAAACGGACAAGCGGGTTGCCATGATTATTAGCAATCATATATGTTTCATAAACGCCGGCAAAGGGGTGATATTGTGAATCTTCCAGTAAACTTGAAGAACGCACTGCTAAAGGCTCATGCACCATATTAAGAAAGGCTGCCAGATCTCCTAATATATCCTCCGGAAATTTCTCCGCATTCAGGAATTTTTTTATGATTTCTACATCATCTGTACAATTAAGGGCAAAATTTCGTAAATTATTTTCGTCTAAAAAAACATCAAAAACATCGGTGCCTAATACAATGCCCGACGGCACGCTAATTTGAACTCCTTCAAAACGATCTTGTAGTTTATAATTATTTATAAGCGTATTAACGAAGCTTAATCCCCTGGCTTTACCGCCCAGCGAGCCTCCGCCAATGCGGGCAATTCCGCTTTTTGGGTCAAACGATTCTTTTTTAAAATCTGCAATAATACCCTTTTGTCTTAACTTCCTGTATTCCTTTAAAGATGTTACAAGGTCATCTCTTAAATCTTTAATAGAATCATAATCGGAAACTTTTCGCGGTCGTAATTTATGCGCCAGCCAAAACTCTGTTCTGGCTTTTAACCAATTAGAAAAATGATTCCTTTCGGCATGGTGACGGATACTTTCCTCGGGTATAATCTTAAGCATTTTTTCTAATGATATTAAATCACTTGCCCTGCCGACTTCATTGCCGTTTTCCAGACGAAACACAAAATCGCCGAAGCCAAAATGTTTAATTGTAAATTGCTGCAATTCATGTAAAAGGGTCGGAGAATCTTTAAGTAAAAACGATGCGCCCACCGCCCGTGCTTTTTCTTCATTTGAGGGTTCATTTGACTGTAATAAAATAGGAATATCACTATGCCTGCTTTTTACATTTCTGGCAAATTCAATACCCGCATTAGGATCTTGCTCACCCTTGTGTAAAAAATCAATGTCCGATATAATCCCAAGAATATATTCTTCATATTTTTCGTAGTAATTCCAGGCTTCTTCATAATTTGTACATAATAGTATTTTGGGACGCGCCCGCATTCTTAAATATTTATGTGTAAGGTTTATTCCTTCTGAGATAAGTTGTTGAGATTGTTTTAATATTTCGGTATAAAGTATCGGTAAATATGAAGAATAAAAACGCACGCTGTCTTCGATTAAAATAATTGACTGCACACCAACAATGCGCGTGTCATGATCAACATTTAACCTGTCTTCCAAGTGTTTAATAATTCCAATAAGAATACGGAAATTGCCTGTCCAAATAAAAATTCGATCAAAAACCGAAGTATCACAATGAGAGACTAATTCAATTAATTCGCGGTTATCATAAGCCAGTAGAACAATGGGGATATTCAGCCCTGATTTTTTTACTAATTCAGCAAGCTTGGTAGCCTGCATATCCTCAATGTGCTGGGTAGTCATAATTAAATCGAAGCGTCTTTCTTCTTTGGCAAGGGTAATTGCCTCTTCACCGCTGGAAACGCGCGTAATTTCCGGTGAATGGCTAAGGTTCAATCCCTGGTATTCATTACGGATTAATTCATAGAGGCGTCCGTCCTCTTCAAATACATATAAATCATATAAACTGGAGACTAATAATATATCTCTGATCCTATAGCGCATCAGGTTTTGAAATCCCTGAAACCGCGTACCATAACCATGCTCTATCCAGAGCGGCTCGGAATGCTTTTCAATACTATTTGAAGAATTATTCATAAAACATCTATCTTATTGTATAGTCCCGAAATCGGGAAATGTTTACAACATTCTTATAATAAAATCCTAAATAACAAGCACCAAATTTCAAATAAATTACAAATTCAAATATCAAATTACCAAAACTTGTTTGCTTGCGGATTTTGGGATTTTGAATTTAGATATTGTTATTTATTTGAAATTTGTAGTTTGTAATTTATTATTTTTTAAATAAATCATTAATTAATTTGTTCCATGCCCCTGCCTCCGCCTCAGGCGGACGGCGACGGCAGGCGCGGTACTATGTTCTTAACTACTAAATAATGCTTAGCTGTTTCTTAACGCCAATAAAATATTATATATTATTTCATTTTACAAGAAATTTTTTTAAAAAAAGCCCGAATGAATCGGGCTTAAAATTTAATTATTGAACTAATATTTTAAATAGGAATTATTTAAACAACACCCAGGTCTAACATTGCATCCGCTACTTTTAAAAAGCCGCCGATATTAGCTCCATTCACATAGTTGCCAGGCGTTTCAAATCTTTCTGCCGTTTCCACACATGTCCGGTGAATGCTTTTCATAATATGTTGCAAACGGTTATCGACTTCTTCCCGGGTCCATGGTAAGCGCATGCTGTTTTGCACCATTTCCAAACCGGAAACAGCAACGCCGCCGGCATTAGCCGCTTTACCTGGTCCGTATAAAATACCTTTATCCAGGAAAATTTTAACCCCTTCTGCAGTTGTTGGCATATTAGCGCCTTCACTTACCACGTAAACGCCATTATTGATCAGGTTGCGGGCGTCATCCCTGTTAATTTCATTTTCTGTGGCGCTTGGGAAGGCGCACGCTGCCGGATGATCCCATATAGGATTGTGATCTAAACTAGTCTCCATCAGGGAAGTATAAACGGCGCTCTTATATTTTTCAGCATATTCTTTAATTCTGCCGCGGCGAATGTTTTTTAATTCCATGACAAAATTTAATTTCTCTTTTGTAATACCTTCTTCATCATAAATATAGCCGCTTGAATCTGAAAGTGTAACTACTTTACCGCCTAACTCAAGGATTTTTTCAGTGGTATATTGAGAGACATTGCCGCTGCCGGAAACCAGACAGGTCTTTCCTTCAAGCGTTTCATTCCTTGTTCCGAGCATTTCGGCTGCGAAATATACCGCTCCGTAACCGGTGGCTTCAGGACGAATTAGTGAGCCGCCCCAATTTATTCCTTTACCGGTGAGAACTCCTGTAAATTCATTTCTCAATCTTTTATATTGTCCAAAAAGAAAACCTATTTCTCTTCCGCCGACGCCGATATCACCGGCGGGAATGTCGGTATTAGGGCCGATATGACGGGCTAACTCTGTCATAAAACTCTGGCAGAAACGCATTACCTCATTATCACTTTTGCCTTTGGGATTAAAATCGGAACCGCCTTTCCCGCCGCCCATAGGCAGGGTGGTCAGACTGTTTTTAAAGACCTGTTCAAACGCTAAGAATTTTAAGATACCTAAGTTTACTGATGGATGGAATCTTAAACCGCCTTTGTAAGGACCGATAGCGCTGTTCATTTCTATCCTGAAACCACGGTTAACCTGTACATTACCCTGATCATCCAACCATGGAGCCCGGAACATAAGCACACGTTCAGGTTCAATAATACGTTCAAGTATTTTAGCTGAACTATATTCGGGATGTCTCTCTAAAACCAGACTCAGAGATTCAGCGACTTCTTGCACTGCCTGATGAAATTCCGGTTCACTGGGATTTTTAGCTTTAACTTCCGCCATTAACGAATTTACAAAATCACTCATGAATTTCTCCTTAGTAAACTGTGTTTTTTAACTTTTAGCATAAACTAATAATCTATCTCTAAAATATATGAAAATTATTTAATAAAATCTATAATGATTTTGTATTATTTGTAAAACTATAGGGGATGAATTTATTTGGGTGTATATTTTGGAATAACACAACCCCACCCTTACCCGCCTGAGTCAGGCTGTCCCCCTTTCCTAATCTCGCAAAGTGGGTGGAAGGAGTGAAAAAATACAAGCCCCTGTACTGCTTAACTTATGGAACAAGATAATATCACTGATGGGTAGGAGGCATTTATTTATGCCGCTAAAGATTGTTTTACAATCTGTATAAAAAGCTAT
>JAUXGF010000477.1 GCA_030622395.1 Calditrichaceae bacterium | reverse complement strand
TAGTTCGTTTTACATTCAGGATTTATAATAAAGTCCCATAATACAAAGAAAAATTAACTGCGAAACTTGAGTAGTTTAATATATAATGGATTTTATATTATTAGAATGTTATAGAAATAATTTTTTATAGTTATATAGTAAAGTTTTTATAGTAAGGATAAAGTAGATTATGGAAATCTTAGGCTATCAATCCATGAAAGATAGATTTAATGTAAACAGACGTGATTTTTTAAAGACCGGGACTACGGTCAGCGCCGGTTTACTATTAGGCAGCCCAGCTTTATGGGCTCAGGATAAAAAACAAAATGAAAAACCGCAAAAGCCTAAGACAAATATTGAAGATGCTTTAAAAATTCCCCGAACTGAAAATTCTTTACCAGGCCCGCTGCCCGGTAAAGTAGTGGAAGTCCACGACCCAAAGGCTATGGCAAATGATAAACCGGACCCGGAAGTTATTCAAGCTATGTTTAAAAATGGTTTGCAGGGTTTAACCGGCGAGAGTTTAGAGGAGACCTTTAAGCTGTTCTTCAATAAAGGAGATATTGTGGGGATCAAAGTAAACCCGGTCGGAGCCGGTCTTATCAGTACCCGTCTGGAACTGGTTGACGCTATTATCGACTGGCTGCAAACGAACGGTATTAAACGGGAAAATATAATCATCTGGGACCGCTTTGATTATATGCTTAAGGATGCAGGATTTACTTCGGAAAGATATGCGGGGATCGGCATTGAAGGGCTTCAGACTATGGATGAAGCGGCTGCCGACGGTAAAAGCGATGACAACAGTCGCTGGCTGGATAAAGATGGTAATCATGTCAGCCTTGGAAATTTTGATAAAAATGTTTATTATTGGGCGGATGTTGACGGACCAAAGGATAAGCCTTATCTAAATCAACATGTGGTAAATGAAAAGTATTCCTATTTCGGCAATCTGCTAACGAAGAAGCTGACCAAGATTATCAATGTTCCGGTTTTTAAAAACACAGGAAACGGTATTTCTATGGCTACTAAGAATATAGGTTATGGCGCAGTTTGTAATACCGGCAGGCTGCACCGCCCCTTGTTTTTCGATGTATGCACCGAAGTTTTGGCATTCCCTGTAATCCGTGATAAAATGGTGTTGAATATTACTGATGGACTTAGAGCTCAATATGACGGCGGTCCTATGCCGGCGGCAAATTTTACATATTTATATAATACGCTCTTTTTTGCAACTGATCCGTTTGCCTTAGACATGATTTGTCATAATATTTTACTTGAAAAGAGGAAAAGCATGGGAGTTAAAGTAAATGAACATCCGTTATATACCGAATATCTCCGCTATGCCCAGCGTTTAAAATTGGGAGTGACTGACCCGCAAAAAATTGAATACGTTCGTATTTAAGGGCAGAAATATAAAGATAAAAAAGAACAAATTAAATAATGGGTTTATGTAGTGTCTGAACGAAAAGCCCCTTTTTGTCATTTCGACCGAAGGGAGAAATCTTAAAACGCCCCATTTTTCAAGGCAAAAGATTTCTCGCTCCGCTTCGAAATGACAGTTTTGTCTAGTTTTCGTTCAGATACTATGTACTAATAAATTCACTCTTATCGATCAGTGGAAAAAGTTGAAAGTTTATAAGTGAACTAAAGTGACTAAAGTTTTCATTAACTTTAGTTCACTTTTAACTTTAGACACTTTAGGCGCTTTGAATAGGGTAAGCATTTCCCGACCAATCGGGACCATACAATAAAATAAATATACGTTTTTCACTAATGTTCTTAATTGGGGCTTATCATGAAAAAACAATTCATAATTTGTTTCATTCTTTTTTTTGTGATTGAATTAATGGCTGACATAACTTTGCCAAAGGATAATTTTGTTAAGGGATGGGTGAAATCCGGCCAGACGCTTCGCTTTACAAAAAATGATCTCTACGGTCACATCAACGGCGGGGCTGAACTGTTCCTGGAATTTGGATTTAATGAATTGTTAGTTCAGCGTTACGAAAAGGGCGGGGAAGAGATCACTTTAGAAATATATATTATGGACAGCCCTGACGCCGCTTTGGGGATTTACTTAATGAAGTGCGGCAATGAAACGCCGATTAAGGATATCCCGGTAAGAAATTCCGCTAACCGCTACCAGTTTGTTTTAGCAAAGGGAGATTACTTTATTCTTGTTAACAGTTTTAGCGGCAATGAAGCATTAATCCCAGTCATGGTCGAATTAGCTAAAAATACGCTGGCGGCAATACCGCAAGGTAATCCGGTAAAATTACTGGAATATTTACCAAAGGAAAATTTAGTTGCCGGATCGGAGCGGATTATTCGCGGTCCCTATGCGCTGCAGTCTGTTTTTACATTTGGGGAAGGAGATATTTTCAAATTAGGAGGTAAGATATTCGGTGTAGTCGGTGAATATGATAACAGTAAAGCTAAAGCCTTCTGCACGAGGATTATTATTCCGTACCCTCAAGAAGAAGACGCTTTATCAGCTTATAAAAACTTTACAGCAAAATTAGATCCTTATCTGAAAATTATAAATAAGAGCGAAAAAGAATTAATTTTTAAAGATTACAGCGCAAAATTCGGAAAAGTAAAACTAAATAATAATGTGATTGAAATAATGATAAGCCTATCGGAAAAGCCGGAATAGATGATGGATACTGGATACTGGATGCTGGAT
>JAUXGF010000422.1 GCA_030622395.1 Calditrichaceae bacterium | reverse complement strand
TGTTGGAGCATCTGACCAAACAGTCCAATCAACAATTGCATTCTCAACAGATGGATTGAAAACTTGGTGTTGGTCGTCAGAAATTACGATTCTATTTTTATATATAGATATTTTTTTAATTATGCACATTATATAACTTTTAATTTAGTATGTATTTATAGCACATAACATATAATAGCCCGACTAATTCCGCGTATAAAGACAATATAAGGATTTGAGAATTAAACTACAATATCAGACACATTGCCAGCTCATTCCTCATATTACTCCAAAATTAATTCTATCTTTAAACCTCCATTATCATATTCAGAATATTGTTGTTGGTAACTCCGTTTTTTGCAAATTTACCTTGTGTAAATATTATATTTACAATACTAACCAACACTATCATTTATTTGTTAATTTTCCCTGATATTTGTAGATTCGTATCAATCAAAACATGGATAAATCCGGAATGATTCCTAATATTATTCTTGATGTTGAAGAACAAATAGTATATACATCTTGTGGTGCACTTAAGTACAATTCACAATATCAGGAAGGATTCCGCATATAAAGAAAAAACTACTCGATCAACTCCGAGATGAAATCCGTTTAAGAGCGCTATCAATTGTATAATCAAATTCTTCTATATTATTGAGCGAAATCTGTTCTCTATTTATTAATCCGGAATATTAATTTTGTCAAATACAATCAATAACTTAGCTTCTTTTCTTTAATGATAAAAAACGCTTTTCATTCAAGCGCTATATATTTCTTAATCGTTGATCACTTAGCATGGTAACGATCTTTATCGGCAAAAAAATCCAAAGCGCGAAAGCCCGGGTAAAGTGCAGCTTTATGCAAAATCCCCGCGGGAATAAAATATGAATCGCCCGTGCTGTAAGTTTTTGCTTGACCGTTAATCGTAAGATCTATTTTCCCTTTAACAACAATTCCCCATTGATCGCCGTGTGAATGTTCGGGGATATTTACTTGCACAGTACATTCCATAAACAAAACCTGTCCATCGCCGCTTTGCAGCAGCCAGCCGGTTAAGCCGTCAACAGGAAGATCTGCTTGCGGCAGGTTTCTGATCAAATCCGGAAATTCCAGAGCTTTCATAAATATGCCTTTCTATTATTTCCATCCAAGTCCCCTTCTCTTTTTTAAAGAGAGGGGGATTTAGGGGGTGAGTTAAATCCCCTCTGTATTTTTTTCCAGCCAGGCAAGCGCTTCGCCTTTCAAATGTGAAGATAAAGTTTCACGCACACGTTTATGATATACGTTCAGATATTCAACCTCTTCATCAGTTAACAAAGATTTCTCAATCAGCTTTAAATCTATCGGACACAGTGTTGCGGTTTCAAATTTATAAAACTCAAATTCCCCTTTCGATTTTTCCTCATCTTTAACTACGTTAACTAATGTCTCGATGCGTATGCCGTATTCGCCTGTTTTGTAGAAACCGGGTTCGTTGGAACAAAACATACCTAATTCCAAAGGCACGCCAATTCCTCTGTAGTATGAAATCGCCTGCGGACCTTCATGCACACCGAGAAATGAGCCTACGCCGTGTCCGGTGCCGTGTCCGTAATTCAAACCCTTATCCCATAATGATTTGCGGGCAATAGTATCCAATTGAATTCCCTGCGTGCCGCGAGGGAAAGAAGCTAAAGCCAAATCGATATGTCCTTTTAGTACGCGTGTAAAACGATCTTTTTGTTCGTCAGTCGGTTCGCCCAGAGTAATAGTTCGGGTAATATCTGTAGTGCCGTCCAAATATTGTCCGCCGGAATCAATCAGGTAAATTCCTTCTGTTTTTAATTCCACATCGGTTTCAGGTGTGGATGTGTAATGTATGATAGCCCCATGTTCTTTATAAGCGGAAATACTTTCAAAACTAAGTCCCTGGAAAAGAGAATCTTCGGCGCGGAATGCTTCTAATTTTTCCGCTGCGGAAATTTCTGTTACGCCGCCTTCAGGCACAGCTTTTTGCAACCAATGTAAAAATTTTACCATTGCCGCTCCGTCACGAACATGGCATGCTTTAAACCCGGCAATTTCCGTTTTATTTTTACAGGCTTTAAACATAGTGACCGGGCTGTCTTTATAAAAAAGATCGCATTTCTTTTCTATTAAATCCACTACCCATTGATTAACGGTTGTACCGTCGAGCCAAACTTTGTTTTTACGCTTGGCGATTTTCAGCAAACGTTTTTTAAATTCTTCATAATCATAAACCTTAGCCGATTTTTTTAAATGTTTTTTAGCCTTGCGGTCTATTTTTTCTAAATTAGTAAACAGTTCCGCTTTTTTGGGCGTAATGATTGCATAAGAGATAACAACAGGATTAAAATCAACGTCCTTACTGCGGATATTAAATGTCCAGGCAATAGCGTCGAGCATGGTTAATACATGGGCATCGACGTCTTCTTCAGCCATCTTCTCACGTATTCTTTCTAATTTGCCCTCAACTGATTCACCGGCATATTTTTTATCCCACGGCATAATAGGATCGGTAGGTAACGTCGGCTGGTCTTTCCACAACTGGTCAACTAAGTTTTGTTCAATGAATTTCAGCTTAATTTTTTTACCGGCTAATTCCGCCATAAAAGCAGCCGCTTCATTATGTGATAAAACATGAGGATCAATGCCCGCGCTTTGACCGCTATTCAATTCAGTTTTAAGGAAACCCTTCATTGACGGCGTTTCCGGCAGTCCTATTTTGAAAAGCTCAATTGAACTTCCTTTTAACTGCTGTTCAGCTTGCAGAAAATAACGGGAATCAGTCCATAAACCCGCTTTATCCATAGTTACAACTACATCGCCCGCGGACCCGTCGAATCCGCTGATCCATGAACGGCGCCGCCAAAGCGCAGGAACATATTCGCTTTGATGAGCGTCGGTGCTGGGTATGATATAAGCGTCGATTTTAAATTTCTTCATTAATTTCCGCAGCTCTGCTAATCTTTTCTTTATCATTTTAATTTCTCCCCTTTTAAGTTAAGGTAGTGTTATTCCGATCCCGATTAATACGCCAGCGGGCGTATCCGCCAATCAGCCAGCAAGCAGATTCACACACCGGCGAACCAGCGCGATCGGAAGACAATTACTTAATTTGTATCTTTTAATATTTCAACAACTTACTTTAAAAATAAATTCTATCATCCTGGATTCTTGTCTATCTTTGTTGTTTATGCCTCAGAAAACATTATTTTCAAAACCTTTTAGTGGTACATTATATCCGAATAATAAACAATAAATGATACCTGCGCATTTTTATTACCCATCCCTAACCCTTCCCTAATTTAATA
>JAUXGF010000141.1 GCA_030622395.1 Calditrichaceae bacterium | reverse complement strand
TTTATTAAAAAGGAAGATGCGCGAACTTTGGTAAATGAAATCCTGGTAAGCATGGGATATTAAGAGTAAATCATATTGTCATAAAGTCATTTGGCTTTGCCGTCAATTATAGTCATTAATCCGAAATTTCGGAACGAGCGGTACTGAAATTTAGACTGTTGTAAAAAAAAGAAAACCATTAACACCGTGATTAATCGCGGATTTAATAGATATGATAAACTATAGACACCCGTTTCAACTGCTTTTGAAATACACTAAAATAATCTGTAACAACGCCAGTTAACAGGGAACTGGACTATACAAAAAATAAAGCTGAATATTATTCAAATATATAAAAAATTCTGGAAGTAAAGGTTAGCGTCTTTACATCTATAAAGGAGTGATTGAGGTGAAATATACTAACCGTATTTTAATTTTTATCGCCGTTTTATTAAGCTGGTCTGCGTTGTTTGCCGGAAATACAGGTAAAATAGCAGGCAGGATTATCGACAAACAAACAGGCGAAGCGCTGGCAGGAGTTAATGTATTTATTAAAGGAGCTTCTCTTGGCGCGGCAACGGCTGAAGATGGTTTTTATTACATATTACAAATTCCCCCAGGCAAATATGAAATAGAAGCCTCATATATAGGATATCATACGATAACAGTCAAAGAAGTGCGGGTTCAGGTTGACTTAACCACTACTATAAATCTGGAAATGGAAACTCAGGCTATTACAGCGCCGACTATTGAGGTTGTAGCAGAACAGCCCCTTGTTCAGAAAGATATAACTTCGACTCGGAGATCGACGTCGCGCGAGACAATTGAATCTACTCCCGGAATTGAAAACACAACCGATATTTTTAAACTGCAGGGAGGGTCGTTTGTTGACGCCGGTCCGCAGTCAATTTCTTTAATGGACGGCACACAATTGCAGGTGCGCGATGAAAGTATAAAGAATATTCATGTGCGCGGCGGACGCGGCGGCGAGATTCTTTATATGGTTGACGGAATGCCCGTAACCCATCCATTATACGGCGGTCGTAATGTTCTGGAATTAAATGTTGTCGATGTAGAGGAAATAGAATTATTAACAGGAGCTTTTAGCGCCGAGTATGGACAGGCTCAAACCGGCGTTGTAAATATTACTACGCGCTCCGGCGGGGAAGAATACCAGGGCGGCGTTGAATATAAAACGGATGCCTGGGATATTATTGGCGATTCCTATGGATTTCAATACAGCTCATTTTATATAGGCGGCCCTGAATTAATCACCCGTAATCTTCTGCCTCAGATGGGGTTAAAGCTTCCTGGAAAAATGAATTTCTTTATATCCGGCAACGGCAACTTAAGCAACACTACATATAATAATAATCGCACAAGAGATGATATGCCGCTGTTCGGCTTAGATTTCAAGGAAAAACAGGATAATTCAGGAAATTTTAACGCCAAGCTGAACTGGAAACTTACAAATCAATTTAAAATTATTTTTAGTTATCATGGATCGTGGAAGAGATGGAGCCGGTTTAGCTGGCTTTGGAAAAATCACCCCGATCACATGGCTGATTATTTAAGAAACACGCATAACTTTGGTTTAAGATTTAACCATACTGTTTCCAAATCAACTTTTTACAACATTAATATTGGTTATATGGCTGTAGATTATAAGTCATCACTCAATGATAAGAAGCCTTATGAATTCTGGACTTTTTATAGTGACAGCCTGGATACAATAGGATGCGATTATTATACATGGGAAAAAGAACATTCAACCAAGCCTTATGGAGAAGACCATATTGAATCTCCCACAACGGATCTTTCCGGATTCTATGATAATTTGGGCTATGAAAATATCTGGCGCGACGATATAACGCGTTCATTTACTTTTAAAGGCGATGTTACTTCGCAAATTCATCCTGAGCATCTTATTAAAACAGGATTGGAAATACAATACCATGACATTCAATATATTGATATTCAAGACGGTGGAACGAAACTTTCCTACTATGGAGATTGGAAATATGGAGATGGCAAGGAAACGCCCCGCCCCCCGGGACCGTTCCCTGAATTTGGGAAGAGCAGATGGGTTTTTAACACTTATCCTTTAATCGGCGGCTTTTTTATCCAGGATAAATTTGAAAAGGAAAGTTTGATAATTAACGCCGGAGTGCGTTTTGATTGGTTTATGCCAGGTAATTCAGTATTCAAAAAACCTTATAAAAGGCAATGGGAATCCGCTACAGGATTGAAAGCGGATTGGGATAAAATTAATTATAAATTTAGTCCCCGTTTTGGAATATCATTCCCGATTTCAGTAAAAACGGTCGTGTTTTTCTCTTACGGACATTTCAATCAACTTCCCGAATTGCAATTCTATTACCGCGATCCATATTCAGGGGGCTTTACAGGGAATCCTGGTTTAGATTATGAGCAGACTATTTTATATGAATTTGGTTTAACTCACCAGATAGCTATGAATTGGGCGATAGATATTAAAAGTTACAACAAAGATATATCTAACCAGGTAGGTACAACACATTTACTTGCCGCGGCAGGCGTTTCTGTGGATTTATATGACAATAAAGGATATTCACGAGCCCGCGGTATAGAATTTGAGATAAATAAAAGATATGCTAATTTTACATCGGGAAAACTAACTTATACCATTCAATGGGCTACAGGATATTCATCGTCGGCTTTTGAGGATTATGTCAGGTCTACAACTAATTTTCCAAATCCTATACGGGAACGACCAGTTAGCTGGGACATTCGTCATCAGGTTGTTTTTCAGGGGACGTTATCCTCTCCGAAAAATAAACATATTAGCTTGTTTGGCTGGAGTGCGCCGGATAATTGGAATATTACTATGCTGTCCAAATTTAGTTCCGGCCAGCCCTATACTCCAGGAACAAATGACCCGGCAGAAGCTCAAAAGAAAGAGTATACCGAAAATTGCCCCCCTACTATGACAACAGATTTAAAAATAAAAAAATCATTCGACATATCGGGGATAGACTTTTCATTTCATATAGATATATATAATATCTTTAATCAACAAAATGCCCAGTTAGCTTATGGATTTAATAGATGGACAGGAAAACCATATAAATACGGCGATATGAATTCGCAAAGTCAAGATCAAAGGGAATATTATAACTGGTATTCAATGTATTATTTAAGGGACCCGCGCCAGCTTTCAACAGGAAGGTATGCTAAGTTTGGTTTAAGTATAAACTGGTAAAGAATAATGAAAAAGATGCGGAATGCCGGTTGGATCGTAAATTCCGCTTTTACGCAGATGCATGAGAGAATTCAATTTTTTAACGTCTGGAATATAAAATGAGATATTGGTATAGAAAAGTATTTCTTTTATTAATAATTGGAAATACAGCTTTTACTCAGACAGTTACGCTTGACTGGAAAATGCATAATGTGGGTTCTGTACGGCAGGTAGTTACAAATATGGGTACTATATGGCGCGCCGAAACGACTTACCCGGGTCTGCTCTATTGTGAATATCCTTTAAACAGCAACGAAGAACATATCGGCGCGGGCGGTATATGGATTGGCGCCATTAGCAATGGGGATACACTTGTTTCCTCTGCCGACCGTTATCGCGAATTTTATCCCAGCGGCGCTGCGGATGATACAATTTGGGTTGTAAGCAAGGGCGATACAGTTGATATACCTTACTGGTCCGGCTATACCGGAGTTTCGGATCAGGATTTTATCTGCCGTTACAGCGATTATAATAAACTTAATATTGCAAATCATTATCCTCTTTATTTGGATGTTATTCAAACCAGCTACGCCTGGAGTTCGTCCCCTTTAGATGAAATGATTGTATATACTTTTTATATAATACCGACAAAAAATGATTTGGAAAATGTTTATATCTGTTATTGGTTAGATGGAAATGTGGGCTATCGATCTGCCGGCTGGGATTTCGCCCTTGATGACCAGTCGCATTATATTCCTGAGATGAATATGGCGCTTGCAGTCGATCCTCCCGGTGGTGTGGATGAAGAGGCAATAAGTCCGCTTGGTATTAAAGTATATCCGCCCGAAGAGCTTGACCCCGCTTCTATAGACTGGACATTCCAGTGGTACGGCGCCGGAGAGGGTCCCCCTGGCCCTAATGCGGAATTATATCAGGTAATTTCGAGTGGTGAAATTGAGAGCGATCAGCAGACGAATAACGGTTCTGAATTCATACTTGCTTTCGGGATTTTAAATTTGGCTGTGGGCGATACGGCAAAGTTCATTGTCGGTGAGATTGTGGGAAATGGTTTGGACGGCGTGAAAAAAAACGCCGCTCAGTTAGATTGGCTGGTAGATCAGAAGTTTAAGGTTCCATCTCCTCCGCCTATTCCGCCGCTGCGCGTTGAAACGCAATCACATAGAATAGTATTAGAGTGGGACAGCGTAAAAGCCGGCGATGTGAATCCGGAAACTTACAAAGATCCAAACCGCGCCGACAGCGCCGAAGTTCCTTTTGAAGGATATAGGGTTTATAAAAGCGCAAAAAGTCAGACCGGTCCCTGGACATTATTAGGGGAATACGATCTCGATAACGATTTTGGATTGGATACAGGTCTTGAACATGAATACCTTGATATAGGGTTGTTAAATAATCTTGAATATTATTATGCTGTAACGGCGTTCTCAAAACCCGATTCGGTTAGTAATTTTCCGTCGCAGGAATCCAGTAAAAATGCCGGCGCGCAAACTGTTGTGCCAGGAACTGCGCCGCCTAAAACCGTTGGCAATGCCGCCGTTGTGCCAAATCCATATAGGGGCGACATTGCTTATCACGCCTTTAACCCGGCATGGGAAAGGGTTCCTTCCGGACGTAATTGGATGGAGCAAGACCGGAGAATTCAATTTATTAATCTGCCGGCGCAATGTGAAATTAAAGTCTATTCACTTGCAGGAAATCTAATTATCACTATTGAACATAACAACGCCCAGAGAGGCTATGAAGATTGGAATCTAACTTCTTCGGCGGGACAGGCAATTGCCAGCGGCATTTATTTATTTACCGTAGAAGATTCAAATAACGGAGAAGTACAGACCGGCAAATTTGTCGTTATAAAATAAACGGACCACCCCTATGTCCCCTTCTTAGTAAGGAGGGGACATAGGGGTGGTTTGATCCCAAGTTGTCGGATATACAACGAACAATGCGTGAATGTATCCTGATTATTCGGAGAAAGAGTGCAGGTGGAGTTTTGGAGTAATGGCTTTTATCGATACTCCAGTATTTCATCAATCCATTATTACATTTTTTTAGAATAAGGTTGTATTTATGTTTTACAAATTTACTTTATTTTTAATAAGTATTTTAATTATTAGCAGTTCAGTTTATGCACAGGAAACAAATTTGGATTGGAGAATTCATAATGTGGGTAAAGTGCGCCAGGTGATAACAAATAACGGCGCCTTAAATGCCGCAGATCACTTTGCCGGAAGATATAATTATCCCTATTTAATTAATTGTGAATTCCCGCCAAACAGTAACGAAGAGCATATCTATCTATCGGGGATTTGGATAGGCGCGATTAACGATAAAGGAGATACGCTTGTTTCTGTTACCCGCACACATTTCACAGACGATGAATTCTTCGCTTCAAGCGCTCCCTATGATACAGTATGGGCGGTACAGAGGAACGATACGGCGAATATTCCGTATTTGCCTGATTACGTCGCGGTTTCCGATCAGGATTTTGTCTGCCGTTACAGCGATTACAATATTCTAAATATTGCTGATCATCATCCTCTTTATCTGGATGTAATTCAGAGAAGTTATGCCTGGAGTTCGCCGCCGTTAGATGAATTTATTGTTCTGCAATATGATATTATACCGGTTAAGGATGATATCCACAAAATATATATTAGTTACTGGCAGCAGGGTGAAGTGGGGGATAACAAAATAGGCGATAATTGGATTGATGAATATACCCTGTTTTATCCTGATGAGCAGATGGGTGTAACCGAGGATGCGCCTGCCGGAAATGACGGAAACGCATACAGTCCGATCGGAATTAAAATTCTTGAACCGCAGGATAGTGAAAAGGAACTCCGTTGGGCTTATCAACATTACACTCATGCGGATTTGTATGATATTGCCCGCGATCAATCCCGCTATGAAAACATGAGCAGCGGTAAGATTATGCAAAACATAATGGAACCGATGAGGTCTCATTTTACTATCTCCTTCGGACCATTTGAAACAGTGGCGGTTGGGGATACACTTCACATTGAATTAGCCTTAGTATTCGGAGATGGATTAGAAGGAATGCTGGACAATGCAGAGTATCTGGAATTCCTTACTACTCGTGATTTTAAAGTGCCTTCGCCGCCTCCCACGCCAGTCCTGCAGATTTCAAGTGAAAGCCATAAAGTGCATTTAAGCTGGTATCCGCCGGATGACGCCCATAATCCTGAAAAATATAAAGACCCTTATAGAGGCGATGGAGAAAAAACGCCTTTTGAAGGCTACCGTTTATATAAAAGTACAGCCAGCAGCGATGGGCCATGGACCCTGCTGGCTGAATTCGATATAGATACTAATAAAGTCGGATTTAATACCGGTCTGGAATATGAATATGATGATATAGGGTTATTAGATTACTTCGATTATTACTATACGTTAACAGCCTTTTCCAAAGCCGATTCGGTTGCGGATTTTCCATCATTGGAATCCAGCTTAAGCGCAAATTGCCAAAGACTTATTACAGGTACTGCGCCCCCTAAAAAAGTTGGAAAAGTAGCCGTTGTCCCCAATCCATACCGCGGTGATATTGCCTATCATCAATTTGATCCCCCGTGGGAGAAAGTGCCGGGCAGCAGGGAATGGATGGAACAGGACAGGCTTATAAAGTTTATCAACCTCCCTGCTGATTGTCAGATAAAAATATATACACTTGCAGGGAATTTGGTAGATAAGGTTGAGCATTGTAATCCAACTGCCGGGTATGAAAATTGGAATTTGACTTCTTCTGCCGGACAAGCTGTTTCCAGTGGAATTTATCTTTTTACTGTGGAAGACTTAAAGTCCGGAGATGTTCAAACGGGGAAGTTTGTAATAATAAAGTAAAAATGGCTCTATTTGATTTTATGTGGGTAATTAAAATTTGATTGCCCACACTATTTCATATAGAACCTTAAAAATATGGTAA
>JAUXGF010000353.1 GCA_030622395.1 Calditrichaceae bacterium | reverse complement strand
TCCCCCCTAAATTTGCAACTGAGCCAAAAAATGCAGGAAGCTTTTGTGCCCCCTGCATTTATACCAGGTTTTTACTTAATATCGGAATAATCCATTTGCGCTAAATTCTCATATTGCTTCCAGCGTTTGTTTACTTCTTTCTGAGCTTTGACAAGGAACTGTTTTGCCGCTTCCGGATTCATCTTTATAACCATTTTGTAACGCGTTTCATTATAAATATAATCTTCCAATGGAATCTTAGGCGCTTTGGAATCCAATATCATTGGATTTTTACCTTCCTTTATTAATTCGGGATTATATCTAAACAGAGGCCAGTATCCGGAATCAACCGCTAATTTCTGTTGATTCATACCATATTTTAAGCTGAATCCGTGAGCAATACAGTGGCTGTAAGCTATAATCAGAGAAGGCCCGTCGTATCTTTCGGCTTCAATAAACGCTTTTACTGTTTGATTATCATTGGCGCCCATAGCGACTCGTGCAACGTACACAGTGCCGTAGGTTGTAGCCAATAAAGCTAAATCCTTTTTAGCCGTCGGCTTGCCGCCCGCTGCAAATTTAGCCACAGCTCCCATAGGAGTCGCTTTTGACATTTGACCTCCTGTGTTGGAATAAACTTCTGTGTCCAATACCAGTATGTTCACATTTGCCCCGGAAGCGATAACATGATCCAATCCGCCATAGCCAATATCGTAAGCCCAGCCGTCGCCCCCCATAATCCAAACGCTTTTCTTTACCAGGTATTCCGCTAAACTCATTAAATGCAGGGCTTCTGATCCGCTTACATTTTTAAGCTGCTTCTTTAATTGTTCAACTCTCTGGCGTTGCTGGGAAATATCGGTTTCGTCGACTTGTTTGGCATTTATGATTTCATCAACAAGATCAGCGCCTATTTGGCTTTTTAATTTTATGAGTAATTCTTTAGCCTGTTGATTATGCTTATCAATCGTAAGGCGGAAGCCCATGCCAAATTCAGAGTTGTCTTCAAATAATGAATTAGACCAGGCAGGTCCGCGTCCATCCGCATTTTTAGCCCATGGCGTTGTCGGCAGGTTAGCGCCATAAATAGATGAACATCCGGTAGCGTTCGCAACAAGCATACGGTCGCCGAAAAGCTGTGTCGTTAATTTTACATAAGGTGTCTCGCCGCAAGCCGGGCAGGCGCCGGAAAATTCAAATAAAGGACGTAAGAATTGAGAACCTTTAACAGTATCTACTTTAAGCTTAGTGCGGTCATATTCAGGAATTCCTAGGAAGAAATCCCAATTTTCTTTTTCCGGTTTACGAAGCGGGATTTGCATAGCCATATTTATTGCTTTAAGATCGGGCTGCTGTTTGTTCTTGGTTGGACAAACCTCAACGCACAATTCACAGCCGGTGCAGTCTTCCACTGCAACTTGAAGCGTGTACATGTAATTTTCAGGCCAATCTTTGCCGCGCGCCTTTATCGACTTAAAAGTTGACGGGGCGTTTTCCAATAATTTTCCATCATATACCTTTGCTCTTATTGCGGCATGAGGACAAACATTCACGCATTTATTGCACTGGATACAAACCCCAGAATCCCAAACAGGAATTTCTAAGGCTACATTTCTTTTTTCCCATTGAGTTGTAGCGCTGGGAAAAGTACCGTCATCCGGCATAGCGCTGACCGGTATGTCGTCGCCGTTGCCGGCGATTATTGTAGCCGTTACTCTTTTAACAAAATCGGGCGATGCTTCCGGGACAACAGGGGGCATCTTGATTTCACTGGTAACTTTATCCGGATATTCAACTTCAAATAAGTTGGCTAAGGTTTGATCAACAGCGTTAAAATTCATCTTAACGATTTGCTCGCCTTTTTTGCCATAAGTTTTTTGGATGGTGCCCTTAATCTTTTCAATCGCTTCATCCTTTGGTAAAACGCCGGAAATGGCAAAGAAACAAGTCTGCATAATAGTATTGATTCTCACGCCCATACCGGTTTCTTTAGCGACTTTATAAGCGTCAATTACATAGAATTTCAGATTCTTATCTATTATATCTTGCTGAACTTTTCTTGGTAATTTATCCCAAATCTCATCTTTTCCATAAGGACTGTTTAACAAAAAGGTTGCGTTTTTCTCAGCATTTTTCAACACGTCGATTTTTTCCAAAAAGACTAATTGGTGGCAGGCTACAAAATTTGCTTTCGTTATCAAATAAGTTGAATGGATCGGCTGCTTGCCAAACCGCAAGTGCGAAATAGTCATTGAACCGGATTTTTTTGAATCATAAACAAAGTAACCCTGCGCATTATTCTTCGTCTCTTCGCCAATAATTTTAATCGAGTTTTTATTAGCCCCAACCGTGCCGTCTGCGCCTAATCCAAAAAACATACCGCGCACAACCTCGTCGCCTTCGGTTGAAAATGATTTATCGTATTCTAAGCTGGTATGAGTAACGTCGTCATTAATACCAACTGTAAAATGATTTTTGGATTTTTCCTTTGTTAGTTCATCAAAAACACTTTTAACCATTGCCGGAGTAAATTCCTTGGAGGAAAGACCATAGCGGCCTCCGATAACTTTAGGGAATTTATCAAACGGTAAATTGCCCGCAGCCATCTCTTCGGAAAAAGCGCTTAATATATCTTGATAAAGAGGCTCGCCAATTGATCCCGGCTCTTTTGTCCTGTCTAACACAGCGACTGATTTTGTTGTTTTTGGAAACGCACCCATAAGATGTTTTATAGAAAATGGACGGTACAAACGGACTTTAACCATTCCAATTTTTTCGCCTCTGCCGACTAAATAATCAACTGCTTCATGAGCGGCTTCAGCGCCGGATCCCATCAAAACAATAATACGTTCTGCGTCAGGATGTCCAACATAATCAAATAATTTGTATTGACGACCGACTACTTTTGCAAATTTGTCCATTGCTTTTTGCACAATTTCCGGGGCTTTATCATAATAAGGGTTGACTGTTTCCCGACCCTGAAAAAACACATCGGGATTTTGTGCTGTGCCACGGATAAATGGATTTTCAGGATTTAAAGCGCGTTTACGATGAGCGATAACCAGCTCATCATCGATCATTGCCCGCATATCATCCATAGTTAACTGCTCAATCTTCATAACTTCAGACGAAGAACGGAAGCCGTCAAAAAAGTGCACAAACGGCAGGCGGGCTTCCAAAGCCGCGGCTTGAGAGATCAGGGCAAAATCCATAATCTCCTGAACCGAATTAGAAGCGATCAAGCCAAAGCCTGTCTGCCGGACTGACATCACGTCGCTGTGATCGCCAAAAATAGATAAAGCCTGCGTCGCAACAGAGCGGGCTGAAACATGAAATACCGTCGGTGTTAATTCGCCGGCAATTTTAAACATATTTGGGATCATCAATAATAAACCCTGCGAAGCGGTGAAAGTGGTAGTCAGTGCGCCGGCTTGCAATGCTCCGTGAACCGCGCCGGATGCGCCGCCTTCGCTTTGCATTTCTGTTACGCTGGGAATTGTGCCCCAGATATTTTTTTGTCCCTTTGCAGAAAATTCATCCGCAAATTCACCCATAGATGAGGATGGCGTTATCGGATAAATGGCAATAACTTCGTTTATCTTATGAGCTACATAAGCAGCCGCTTCATTGCCATCTATCGTGACCATTTTTCGTTCCATATTAATCTCCTTCTGCATTTATATAACGCTTTTTGTTATTGAAACTTTTAACAAATTTTATTTTAATGAACTTATAATGTACATAAAAAAATTATCAAATAAAATTATTAATTTAACAAAAAAATTTTACTCCCTGTTAAAAGTTTGAGCGAATTGACTATGTCAATTCAGAATTGATCCCGATTAACAGGCTGTTGCAGAATACCCAAAATGTCATTTTCCCACGGGGACGCCTACGGCGCGAACGGAGTGTCCCGAGAATCGGGATATAACGTCAATAATAACAATATCCCGACGATTCGGG
>JAUXGF010000392.1 GCA_030622395.1 Calditrichaceae bacterium | reverse complement strand
CCTTTCAACCACAGGAACGATGAGACGAACATGAGCCCGCGAAGCTAATTCCGGCACTACGCCGCCAAACTGAGAATGAATTTCCTGAGATGAGATAACGCTGGAAAGGTTTTTATGATCCGCTATAACTGCGGCAGAGGTTTCATCACATGAAGTTTCAACGCCTAATACAATCATTGCCTATTTTCTTTCCGCTTCAGTTGTAGTCTAAAAGTTTTAGGGCTCGCTTCAACCCAGCTTATATTTTCCGGTGTTTCAATCTGCATGGGATAGACCAGTTGACCTTGCCGGTAGTTACGGAAATAATTAAAAACAACAGTAATTTCATCAACAGATATAGCGGCGACAGCGCTTTCCGCTCCCTTAATACGTAAAGATATGGTTGAAGGAGAAGCGCCGGCGATTAAATTTGACGGCACACCTACTATCTGGATAGGTATGTTATAGATATTTCTTTCCATTAATTGTTCGATTTGAAAATGAACATTAATTTTATCAGGTTTTAAACTTGTAACTCCAGAACGAGGCTCAAGCAACGCCACTTTTGACGTAAACGGGTATTTTACATCCATTTTACTAATTGAATCGCTGTAAATATATTTAATGTTATTTAAAATAGATTTTGGACCTGATATTAACACTGAATCTTGTTCTAACTGCGTTCTGAGTAAAATATAACCGGGCATAGGTTTAATATAACTGCGTATCTTTACCGGTTTTTTAACTTCATCATATATATCAACTTCGAGTTTAATGTTCTTTGGCTCTAAAATCTCGACTATTTCAATACCAAGCTCTCTGGCAATATTAAAGTGATTTTTATAATCCATTAAATGAATAGTCGTACTTTCTTTAATTTCGGGCAGTTCCAGGTTAATTGAAGTTTGATAAAAGTTTAAACCGATAAGCGCCCGTCCCTTTCCGCTTATTTCCAAAACAACTTTTTCCGGGTGCGGATTAATTAAAACGCGGCCGGGCGCCAATCGTGTTATTTTTAACGGCACTTCTATTTTAGTCGTATATTTTTTGTTTGTCGTAATGACAAGCCATAAAACCAGGGCTAAAACAAAAGATGATAGGAGAGGCTTATAATTTTTAATAAAAAATTTAATTATATTTTTAGGAACATTTTTCAAATTATTACCTATTCTACTTTAATGAAAATTTTATCCCGCTCTGAATTAAAGTTTAATTTATTTTCTGCGCTGCCTCGGCATACGGCAATTTCAAGGAAGTCCTGGCTGTTCCATAGGGCAAGAATCTCCCCGCTTTCCTTCTCGGCATAAAACTTATTTACAGCGTCCGTTTGAAAATTCTTTAATCGAATAGAAACAATCTTATCTTTTTTCATACGAGCTAAATCATACTTGGAAAATCCTGTAATGATATTTCCAAAACGATCAATTGATATACAATTAAGCGCCAGTTCAACGCCTTCTTTACTATACATTAAATTAGGCGTCTCCGTCCGGTTATCCAATTTGTTTCCAAGTTTATGGGGAAGCGCGCCTTTTGCAATTTGGGCGGCTGCCGGAGCAAAGATATCCCTGCCATGAAAAGTATGGCTGCCTGCTGAATCAGTTATCTTTGAAAGATCAATCTCATAAGCGGTGTAGGCTTTCCTGGAATATATATATTGGAAAATACCGTTATCCGGACCTATAAAAAAATAATGAGCGGTTCTGATAATCACAGGCCGGCGTTCGCTTCCGACTCCCGGATCAACAACCACAAGGTGAATTGTATCTTTAGGGAAGCGTTGATAATAGTTTAATAGAGTATATGCCGCGCCGGTAATATTAAAAGGCTTAATATCATGGGAAATATCTATGATATCGGTTTGCGGCGCTAATGATTTTATAACTCCTTTTACACTTCCGACATAGCCGTCCGCTGTGCCAAAATCACTTAAAAATGTTACAATACGATTTTCTTGCATAGCCATTGCCTTTTATTTTAATATCTTTTGACAGTTTGGACAGAAGTGAGTTCCCCTGCCGGCAAGTTTTATTTTTTTTATTGGCGTATTACAAACTTCGCAAGGCTGCCCTGTACACTGATATACTTTAAAATAATTTTGATTATTACCGCTGTTTCCAAAAGTATCGCGATAATCCGATATTGTACTGCCCATATTCTCTATTGCTGTATTTAGAACTTCCCTAATCCGGTTGTACAATATTCCGGCATTATTACCTTTTATCTTATCCGCCGCAGACGCCGGATGAATTCCTGCGCGGAACAGGCTTTCATCAACATAAATATTACCTATCCCGGATATATATTTTTGTGATAATAGAAACGCTTTTATATTCATTCCGCTTTTTTTCAGCGCTTCACTAAAATAACCTAAATTAATTTGCGGGTCAAGTGCGTCAATTCCGACTTTACTCAAAATTGACTGTTCATCTTCAAGGTGATAAATACGCCCAAATTTGCGCGTGTCTTTAAAAAGTACACAACTGCCGTCATTAAATAATATTTTCACCCTGATGTGGCTCAATTGATCTTTGTTTATTTGATTCATATATAAAATTTGACCGGTCATCCGCAAATGCACAATTAGAGAAGTTTTAGTCAAACGAATAATCAAATATTTTCCCTTCCTGCCGATTGACTCAATTCGTTGACCGGAAAGTTTTACACTGCTTCTGTTTTCAAATGACTTATCCCATACAGGAATAATATCCTGTATAATTTTCCCGACGACTGTTTTACGAAGTCCTCCGGCGATTATTTCTACCTCAGGTAATTCCGGCATAATATTTTACCCTTGAAGGTTATTATCTATTAAAGGTATTTAAAGAATATAGTACCGCGCCTGCTTTCGCCGTCCCTGCCTGCCGGCGCCTGAGGCGGGGACATAGGACAAATTGATTAATGATTTATTTGTAATTTGGCGCTTGTGATTTTGCTAATTACTCTATTGCATTTAATTTGGCATAAACGCTTTTCATCATCAGTTCTTTTACCAAATTGCCAAACGATTTGTTTTCTAAAATCTTTTCAAAGATGTCCTGATTCTGATCCATTCGGTCAATGAGTTTATTTAAAAACTTATCTTCAAAGGCAAATTTAAACGTATCGAGTTTGTTTACCTTAGCCTGTGTTTGTAACGTTTCATCATTTATGAGTTCTTCTTCTATTTGATTGAAGAACAAGCGGTCGGCTTCTTCAAACTCGGTGCCGAAGCGGTCATTTAATAATTCAATGATTTCAGAAAGCGGCGCTTTTTCTTCTTTGGCTCGTTTTATACCCGCTTCCGTAAGACCGTCCAGTTCGCCGTCTTCGTTTTTGATTAAATCAATAGAACCTTCTTTAATTTTCTGCAATCGATAATATTCCATCACCACTTCATCATCAAAATGCAGTTGCTCGGATAATATCCGTTTGGGAAGTTTGGTTTGCAGCAACTTGGCATAAGCATAGAATTTTTCAAATTCCGGTTCTTTGAAGGGCATTATCTGTGCCATAAAAGCGTAAAGATTTGTCCAGGTACGCAGGCTCTTTTTGAATTCTTCTTTTTCATCTTCGGTTTCGATTACTTTGAATCTTTCCACAGCCGG
>JAUXGF010000008.1 GCA_030622395.1 Calditrichaceae bacterium | reverse complement strand
TTGTATCAAATGATCCGTATCATCCCACCACCAATGTCAGCTTAAGCGGCGTTGGAGTTGTGGCGGATATTGATCTTGGCGGGGTAAACTCAGTTAATTTCGGTACGGTTTATATCGGTAATTTCAATGACCAGATTGTTCAAATTAATAATCTCGGCGCAGCGGGTTTAGTGGTAGATAGTATCGCGATTTTAGATACAACGTTTAAAGCGCTGAGTCCGGCGACTCCTTTTACTGTGGATGCAGCGGGGAACAGGCAAGTCAGCGTTCGTTTCTATCCGGATGCGGCGGGCAGCTATAACACAACCATGAATATTTATTCCAATGATCCTGATGAAAGCCCGGTTTCCGTTACGTTGATAGGAAACTGCTCAAATGTTCCGACAGGCGTAATAGATTTATCACATGATGCGCACAATTTTGGCAGCGTGCTGGTAGGAGACACATCCGCAGCATGGGAGTTAACAATAACTAATAACAGCGAGTCATACGATTTTCAAATTGATTCTATTACAATTAATAAAGATATTTTCTTTATGCAGGAACAATTGACCTTCCCCTATCAGATGAATCCAAGTTTTTCTATACCCTTACATTTTCGTTTTGCTCCTGATTCTGTTAAAATCTATAACGATGGAATGATTACTATTTACAGCACCGCTTCCAACGGGACACAGCAAGTTAATTTGCAGGGCATAGGTTATACAAATCCTACCGGAACGATTGAGATTTCAACGAATGAAATTATTTTCGGGGAAGTGTTAGTCGATTCCACTTCAGAGGCTACTATTTTAACAATCAATAATATAAGCAGCGATTATAGTTTTTCAATCGATAGCCTGGTTATTTCGCCGCAGGTTTTTCAATACGATTTTGCGGAAACTCTTCCTTATGAACTAATGCCGCAGCAGCATGTGGACGTCGAGCTCACTTTCACTCCGGCTGACAGCGATTCTTGTACAGGCGAGTTTTATATATACTCAGATGCGATTAATAATAACACCCTACTGGTTGATCTTTCGGGAAAAGGAAAATATCCCGAAGAACCAACCGTAACATTTAACCCTGGCGCGATTACGGCTTCTTCGGGAAGCGATGCGGCAATAAGCATTTCCGTGGATTCTGATTTGCCGCTTGAATATGTCCGCATTTTTTATGCTAAGGGAGGAATAGCGCAATTTGATTCGACTAACATGACCAACAGCAGCGGGATTGAATACAGCGGGACAATAGGTTCAAGTTTTATCACTGAAAGCGGATTGAAATATTATTTTAAAATTTCAGACGGTCGGCACTTTGTACGTTATCCGGCTGCGGGTGAAATAAATTTGCCGGTTACAATAACCAATCTTGACAGATCCATTGAAGCCGGCGGCGTTTATCAAATGATATCAATACCAATGAACCCGGATGACGGCTCCCCCTTAAGTGTGCTGGGCGATAACTTAGGCGAATATGATATTTATAAATGGCGAATGTTCCGCTGGATAGACGGCGAATACGTGGAGTTGAACGATCAGGATAAAGACATGGGCAGTTTTAGTCCGGGGACTGCGTTTTGGTTGGCTGCAAAATCGGCTACTTCCTTTAATACGGGCAGCGGCGTTAGTACGCCTGTGGATACGGTTACTGTAAATTTACAGGAAGGCTGGAACCAAATCAGCGATCCTTTTAGTTTTGCGGTCGCCTGGAGTTCTGTTATTAAATCGGAGGATGTCGGCGCTGAACTGTGGGGGTATAATACTACAGATAAAGGATTTGAACAAATCAATACTCTCCTTCCGTGGGAAGGGTATTTCGTACGCGCTTTAAATGCAAGCAACTCTCTGGTTTTCCTGCCGCATGAAACTACAATTCCCAAACAGGTTGTTTATAATACGGGGAAAGACGGCTGGCGACTGCAAATTAAGGCGGACGCCGGAAAGGCAAAAGATAAATATAATTTTATTGGAATGCAGCAATATGCCTCAGATGAATATGACCGGTATGACTGCGGCGAACCTCCGGTAATCGGCGATTATATATCCGTTTATTTTCCTCACTCGGAGTGGGAATTTTCAGGCGGTTACAGCGCGGATATTCGCAGCAGTGAAAACGACGGAGCTGTTTGGGATATGATTGTTAAAAGTAATATTGAAAGCGCTAAAGCTGACTTGACTTTCCATAAAACCGGTCAAATACCTCCGGATTATGAAATGTGGTTATGGGACAAAAAATTAAACGTACCCGTTAATCTTATCGAAGCTCAGCATTACAACTTTCGATTTAAACAAAATGAAAGTGAAAGAAGGTTTCAGTTAATCATAGGAAACACATTTTTTGTATCCGATCAATTTGAGGATCTGAATATTCTCCCGGACAATGTTACTCTTTATCCAAATTTCCCCAATCCTTTTAACCCGGAAACGGCAATTAAATTTGCTTTGCCTAAAGACGCAAACACACAAATGATTGTATGCAACATTCTTGGGCAAAAAGTCAAAACACTGATATCTGCGCAAATGATGAGTAAAGGTTACCATTCGGTATTATGGGACAGTAAAAATGATTCCGGAATGAATCAAGCCAGCGGAATATATTTTATAATATTACGGGTTGACCATGAGGTCAAAACACTTAAGACAGTACTGCTGCGGTAGAAGAGAACTCACCGCCCAACCCCCTCTCTTTTTAGAAAAGAGAGGGGGATTGTGGGCTGGTGAAGAATTGAATTAATGCCTGTCCGCCTCTGGCGGGAATTATTGGATTGGTGAAGAATTTTCCAAGGGGACGGCTTCGCCGCGCAGCAGAGCATTATAACAATATTCCCTGCCTGCCGGCACGGCATTACTCCAATTCTTTATATAGACTAAACTGTTACCTTTCGACAAACTGCTTCTGTTTTGGAATATATTCCCCGCCAACATCTTGTTTCTTTTCGTAGAGATAAATAATTTTGTTCATTGCTTATTGTTATTTAAATTATACTTTAATTTTTTAATTACAAATAACAAGGCGCCGGATTTTAAATTTAATGTATAGTCCCGATCCCGATCGGGATGGGAATGTATTATTAAAATAGATACATGATACTTGATGCTGGTTGGAGCGGAGTGGAAACCCCTCTTTTGCGGGAATGCTGGTCAGGGCGTAACATAGATTCCGGCTTGTCGGAAATACTGGATAAAGAAACTTGATCATTCCCGCAAAAGCGCATAGGCGTCAACTTAAGTAGCAAACAAATTGTTTGGTCCAAGTTATTTAAAAATATTGCAGGAATATAGTCCCGGTAGGGACGATTGAAAATAGCCCACCAATTTATTGGTGGGGACGAGATATATAATAGTTCAATTAGTCCCGTAGGGACGGTTGAAACCTACATTACTGATAAAAATTATCGAATCAGTTACGTATCAATCGTCCCTACGGGACTACTAATGAAAATTTTATATCATTCCC
Organism: Calditrichaceae bacterium; assembly: GCA_030622395.1. Classification (GTDB taxonomy): domain Bacteria; phylum Calditrichota; class Calditrichia; order Calditrichales; family Calditrichaceae; genus JAUXGF01. The sequence goes on along the minus strand of JAUXGF010000008.1, from coordinate 11,520 downwards.
AGAGATGAATCTCTGGGCTATTATCAAATGTCCCTATGGGACAAAGCTATGTTCTTAAACTTTCCAATATATCAACTATTCCCCTGAGGTTATGAAAGAGGGAAATTAAATAACATGCGGATTTATCTTGATTGTTACCCCTGCTTTTTACGTCAAACACTGGAAGCAGCCCACAGAGCTGGCGCGGATGAAACCAGGCAATATAGTATCCTCCACGAAGTTTTGAATGAACTGCGCAGTTTTGCGCTTAGCTTTGATACGAGGGGGAAAATATTGGGGTAACCGGCATAGTCGCCCCTACATGCCTACAACTGCAAACAAAGTTATTGGAATCAATCATGAAATAATTTCAGTCTGTTTTAATAAAAATCTAAAAGGGAATTAAAATGATTCAAAAAATAATTATTATTACATTGTGGCTGTTCTGCGCTGATATTTGTTATAGCCAGGATTTTATACAATCTGTGCCGAAGGTGTACTCCAATATCGCAATTGAACCTGACGGTAGATTATACATTAATAAAGGGGATGGGGAAAAGCTTTATGCCCTTCCCGCTGATGCGCGTTATACACTACAGGATATGACCGGCAGCCCCAAAGGAACGGATACGGGACTTTCTTTTGATTTCAATAAAAAAGATTTTAACGGCGTTTTGTATTATGGCTTTGTTCCTTTTGGCGATTCGCGTCATCCGCAGCCGGTGTACTTTAAAAGTTCCGCAGCTATTAAAAAGGGGAAGACCAATATTGATATTAAAAAAAGGATGAGCGGTAAATATGATATGATTGACTGGGGGAAAACAGGCAAAGGCACGCTTGGCTATAGAGTAGTCAATCAAAGGGGTGAAATTATTTATGACGGAAGGATTTCTTTTAAAGGAAAAGGTCCGTTTGAAATTGATTGCTCAATAACAGAAGGCCCTTTGGTGAATATGGTTACGCCGGAAGGGGCGGTAATTTCTTTTATCACAAATTATAAAGTTATGGCTAAAGTGAAAGCCGCAGGTAAAACATTTTTTGATAACGATTCAACCAAACAGCATGAAATTGCTCTTACCGGTTTGAAGCCGGGAACAGAATACAGTTACCAGGTTATTTACGAAAATAATTCACGAACATTTTCTTTTCGCACAGCCCCTAAGCCGGGAACTCGCTCGTCGTTTATTTTTGCTTACGCCAGCGACAGCCGTACCGGGAAAGGCGGGGGCGAGCGCGATCTTTACGGCGTCAATTCTTATATCATGAAAAAAATTATGGCTTTAAGTTCTTTTAAACAAGCCGCCTTTATTCAGTTTACCGGCGATTTAATAAACGGCTATCTGAGGAATAAAGATGAAACCTTGCTGCAGTACGCTAACTGGAAACGAGTTGTTGAACCTTTCGCGCACTATATGCCTGTTTATACAGCCATGGGTAATCATGAGGCGTTTATATATGAATTTGCGGATTCTAACAATGTGAAGTATATGGTTGACCGCTTCCCCTTTGCAATAGAATCAGCGGAATCAGTTTTTGGGCAATGTTTTGTAAATCCGATGAATGGCCCGCAAAGCGAGGATGGCTCACAATACGATCCCGATCCCGACGGGCAAGATTTCCCTTCATACAAAGAAAATGTTTTTTATTATACTTATGACAATATAGCCGTAATAGCGTTAAACTCAAATTACTGGTATGCGCCAAGTTTGAAAAGAGCGGTATTTACCAGCGGTAATCTTCACGGCTACATTATGGATAACCAGCTTCAATGGTTTAAGCGGGTATTGGAAAAATTAGAAAAGGACGATAATATTGATCATATATTTGTAACGCAGCATACTCCGTGTTTCCCAAACGGCGGACATGTAAAAGACGACATGTGGTATAACGGGAACAATGAGCCGCGTCCCTATATTGCCGGCAAGCCGGTTAAAAAAGGCGTCATTGAACGCCGCGACGAGCTGCTGGAGGCAATGGTGAATAAAAGCGCGAAAGTAGTCGCAATTTTAACCGGTGACGAACATAATTATAATAAGCTGAAATTGACCGGCGAAACCAATATTTACCCGGAAAATTATCCATTTAAAAAAATAAAACTAAAACGGACTGTTTGGCAAGTGAATAACGGAGCTGCCGGCGCGCCTTACTATGCGCAGGAAACAACCCCGTGGACGCCTTATGTAACCGGTTTTACTACTCAGAACGTAGTTGTGTTCTTTCATATAGATGGCAAAAAAGTTCGTCTGGAGGTTATTAATCCCGATACGCTGGAGCCGGTAGATGAAGCGGTGATAAAAGAATAATTAGGAATAAAAATATTTCTAATGTCTGTAAAATTTTTTATATTGCGTTTGACAAAATTTATTAAGGTGAGTTTTTAAAATGATTATTTCAAAAGAATATATTGATGAGCTTTTTGAAAGTGTCAAAGAGTTTACCCAAGTACAACAGAAGTTTTTATCAAACAAATAAGATATGAATAATAAATCAGTAACATTAAAAAATGATACAATCTATACTATTGGGGCATTTTTAAAACCAGTACAAGTTGAGATTAACGGTATAAAGCAATGGCGGTGGATTGTTGTTGGTTTTGAAGATTCTACTTTTTTAGATGGTAAAGAAATTGAAGTATTTGATTATTCAGAAACTGTTGAAGGTTTGCTAAAAGAAAATGAAATACTTAAATAGTCAATAAAAAAGTTACAATAGACTGATATAAAACAGCTTTTTTAAACTTTGAATTAGACAAAACAGACATTGCCATAAATTCCGGTCTAAATATGAAAACTATTGGTAATATGTTCAATTCAACAAAAAAAGAAATTGTAATTGACGCTTCTAATGAACATTATGATGTTTTATATGAATCGATTAGAGAACTTGTTGAAACAGAAGATGAGCTTGAGCTTACATTAACAATCAAATTCAAGGGTGTTAGCGTTGACTTAAATGTTAGTGAAAGTTTGATTATCATTAATACATTAGCTGTTAAAAGAGCCGCTTTGCGTGGCGGTTTATGGAGTACTGCAGGAAAGCGTGTTGAAAAACCTCTTATGCTTACTTTGTGTAAATTGTATTCAGTTTCCGACTTGAATTATGACGTTGTTTTAAAAGGTAAGTCCAGTGATGAATCTTTTCAGAGAGAAATTGATTTTTATCTAAAAAAAGAAGCTGAAATTTATAAATGTGAAGTAAAACTTATGGGGAAAGGAAATCCTGAGAGCGCTGATGCTGTGATAGCAAGAGACAGTAGTGTTTTTATCGCTGATAAATTATCTGATACTAATAAGGCGCAACTTGACAGCCTAAATGTTGAATGGGTTGAATTAAGAAATGAAATAGGTTTTAGAAGATTTAAGAGAGTATTAGAAAATTTGAGTATCCCACATCAAGATTATACTGGTAGTAATATTGATTCAGATGTAGTTAAGATATTTGATGAGATATTTGAATAGAACATTTTTTTTGAGTTGCCCCTTTTTTGCTTAAAAATTTTTTTACGAAACAAATTCTATCCTGAATGACGCATATAACAATTCGTTTTATTGAGTATTTGGCTGGATTTTGGTTGAAGTTTTCTCGGCTTGACGTATGACATTTAACATGACGCTAGCTTCATTTGTTTGATTTAATTTTAATTTTCGCAAAACAATATAAGGATAAAAACCGGTTGGATAAAAAGGATATATTAAAAAAGATACGGGATGCAGGCGTTGTCGGCGCGGGCGGCGCGGGATTCCCGACTTATAAAAAATTAGATTCGGCTGTGGATCACATTATCGCCAACGGGGCGGAATGCGAACCATTATTGTATAAAGATCGTGAAGTTATGCTGCAAAATCAGGATGCTTTGTTTCACGGCTTGTCAATTATGAAGGATCTTACCGGGGCAAAAGATGTTACAATTGTAGTCAAAAATAAAAATAAAGACGTTGCCGCTAAATTTAAAGAAGCCGCTGAAAAATCCGGTTATAATATATTTATTTTTAATGATATATATCCAGCCGGCGACGAATATATTTTAGTTTATGAAATTACCGGACGTAGAATTCCCCCGGGCGGCATTCCATTACAAGTGAGCTGCGTGGTTGATAATGTGGAAACTATCGTCAATATTGCTAATGCAGTTGACGGTAAGCCGGTTACTGAAAAGTATGTTACAATTACGGGCGCGGTTAAAAATCCCATAACTACAGCGGCGCCCGTAGGAATTAGTTTTAAGGATTGTATTGACGCCGCAGGCGGGGCGGCTGTGGATCAACCCGTAGTTTTAACCGGAGGCGTGATGATGGGCGGAGTGGAAACGGATTTATCAGCCCTCTTATCGAAAACGAACGGCGGTTTGATTGTTTTGCCCGCCGACCACTACCTGGTAAAACGTAAAACGGCTTCCCGCGAAACTTATTCCCGCATCGCTCACGGGCAGTGCGACCAATGCTCGCAGTGCACGGAACTTTGTCCCAGATATATAATGGGCTATCCAATTGAGCCGCATAAAGTAATGCGCTCTTTATTAATGACCGGCGAAGCAAAGGAACGAGGCAGCTTATGGGCTCAGTATTGTTGTGAATGTAATGTGTGTTCTTTTATCGCCTGCCCCGAAGGTTTGGATCCAAAAAATATTTGTGTAGACGCTAAGCAAATATTAAATGAAAATCAATTGTCCCGCACTCCCGCAGAATTAGAAACGCTTTTTAGGGACGTCCATCCTATGCGGAACGGCAGACAAATTCCTATCACAAGATTGTATCAACGGTTAGGATTGAAACAGTATGATCGTTGTGCGGAATTTGTAAAAAAAGATTTGAATCCGGCTTCTGTGATTATACCGCTGGATTCACATATTGGTCAACCTGCCCAGCCGCAGGTAAAGATTGGCGATTTGGTTAAACGCGGGGACGTAATTGGAACTGTTTCCGCCGGAGATTTGGGCTGCCCGGTACACGCCGGCATTGACGGACGCGTAACACTAATTGAAGCGCACGGCATTCATATTTCAGCAAATAATAAAAAGGAACAGTAAAATGACCGGTTCAGCGATTGGCATTATCGAACTTTCCAGTATCGCCAAAGGTTATGAGGTTGCCGACGCCGTATTAAAAGCGGCGCATGTGGAAATTGTAGTTAACCGCACTATCTGTCCGGGGAAGTACATGGTTTTAATAGGCGGCTATGTAGACGCGGTTAACGCCAGCATTGAAACTGGTATCGACATTGGCGCGCATACGGTTGTCGATCATTTTATTATACCAAATGTGCACCCGGCAATTTTCCCGGCAATCAGCGGCGCAGCGCATCTGCCGGAGCTCAAAGCCCTGGGCGTTATCGAGGGATTTACTGTTGCGTCGGTTATCGAAGCGGCGGATGCGGCTGTAAAAACGGCTGATGTTGAATTGATAACTATCCATTTAGCCATGGCTATAGGCGGGCGGGGCTATGTATCTTTTACGGGCGAGGTGGCGCATGTTCAAGCCGCGGTCGACGCAGGTTCGGCAATAATAGAAAAGAAGGGGCTGCTTGTGGAAAAAATAGTTATCGCTTCACCGCGAAAGGAAATTATTAATGAAGTTATTTAAAGAACGCTTGAAGGAACAGGGCAGGCAAATTTATTAATAGTTGAGATTCTTGTCATTAGGTCATTTGCCCCGAAGTTTCGGGTGTTGCAGTATTGGTTAGCCACTCGCACGGGGACGGCTGTGCCGCGAATAACACCGATCTACACTGAATTTAAAAAGCTGAAAATTGGCTGTTTGGATATTTAATAAGTTTTTTCGTGTATATTTGTGTAATTCCGCCGTTCCATAGGACAAGGCGTCCCGCACTGTCTGTTTAAGACAGTGTTCGGGAGTGGTTAAAATTTTAATCTGAAACAGCCCGAGTTTCGGGATGTCATTAATTAGCGCCTGAACGAAAACTAACCAAAACTGTCGAAGCGGAGGGATAAATCTATTGCCTCTAAATATCAAGGGTTTATAGGTTTTCCCCCTCGGTTATCCGGTAGGCTAATCCGCCTTTGGCGAGATCGAAATTATATTTGCTATTTTTATTATTATATTTACCCACATAAATCGACATAGAGACATCAAATCTCTCCCAAAAGCCAAAGTATGATTTTGTTGTTCTGCTGATAAACAAAACGAAAAACCTGACTATTCCTCAGTGAAATGCAAAAAAGTCTTGACTATTTAGCAATATCTTGCTAAATGGTCGTTATGAAAAGACATATTGAAGAAATCATTCTTAGCGATTTAAAAAAGAAAATGGTATTTATTACAGGTCCGAGGCAGGTGGGAAAAACTTGGTTTGCCAAACAGATTATGGCTTTTTATAAATCCCCTCAATATCTAAATTATGACGTGGAAGAAGATCGCCGCATCATTTTAAAAACAGCCTGGAAGCCGGAGTGCGATTTACTCATCTTTGATGAAGTACATAAGATGAAAAACTGGAAAATGTATTTGAAGGGCGTCTTTGACGGCAGGGAGAAGGGACAGGCGATTCTTGTTACCGGAAGCGCCAGGATGGAAACTTTTCGCCAGAGCGGCGAGTCCTTAGCCGGCAGGTATTTTCATCATCTCCGGCAGGAAATGTTTATAAAAAATGTAAGAATCTTGAACGCTTCTAAATGGCTGGCGGGATTATCAGCATAGGTGGGCAAATTGCAGAAAACGGAATCCTTTAAAGAACATAGCTTTACAAATTCACCCTGTTAAATAAAAAATTAATGTGATTAGAAAATGCTCAAACATATTATTTAACGGGGTGAATTAATGACAGAACAGCAAATGACTTGTGAAGATTAAACATTTTACATGATTAAAGAATAGAAGTTAAGGCGTTGATTTTATATGATAAAAGTGATATTGATTTAGAGATACTGAAGTCAAGCCCTAAACTAATTTCGGTCAATAATATGTTAGTCATTTTTCAATAAATTCATGAGGATACTTTTATGAGAATTATTATTTTTTTATCGTTTTTCTTTTCCGGATTATTTGCAATGGATACAGGAAGCATTGCCGGAAAAATAATTGATCGTGAGACTGGTGAAACATTACCAGGAGCCAATGTTCTTGTCTTAGATACAAAGCTTGGAGCTTCTTCAGATAATAGCGGCTTTTTTGAAATTAAAAATGTCCCGGTTGGTAGTTATACAATCCAAGCTATCTATATTGGATATAATGCTGTAAAGTTAACTGGGGTTGAAGTGATTGCTGATTCCACTTTTTATTTAGTTATAAAAATGTCATCAAGTGCAATGGAAATGGCTGAAGCAATCGTAGTTACAGCTGAAAGGGCAAAGATCTCAAAAGATATGACATCTTCTAAATCCACTTATAGTGATAAAATAATAATTACTAAACCTGTAGAACCAAAAATTTCCAAAAGAAAAGCAGTGCCTCTAAAATCTGGCTTGAAGGCAGGCTTTACAGATGACAATAAACAGTATAATTATTTTATTAATTTTTTAGAGAAATACAAGAATAGAGTTAATCACTATCCAAATAATGTTAGTGAACGCATTCATATCAAAGTTTTAGATGATAATGGTAAATCTGTCCCCAATGCTCATATTCAAGTTTATGCGGGTCCGAAAATTTTATCTGAAGGTAAAAGCTATGCTGACGGATCTTATTTATTTTTCCCTTCAAATTATAGTCAAGATTTTCAATCCTACAAATTGAAATATTCATATAATCAACCTCATAATGAAGTCGAAATACCGCGTTTCGGAGAAAGAAATGTCGAATTAAAAATAGGATTACAGCGACAGGCGTACAATGAAGTTCCTCTTGATATATTGTTTATTCTCGATACTACAGGAAGTATGGGAGAAGAAATAAAAAGACTAATAGCAACTATTGATATAATTCATTTAAATTTAAATTCAATTAGTTCAAAGCCCAAAATACGTTTTGGACTTGTATTATATCGTGATAAAAATGATGATTATGTTACAAAGGTTATTCCTTTAACAGATGATCTGGAATATTTTCGTGAGGAGTTAAATAAAGTCTCTGCTAATGGTGGTGGTGATGGGCCGGAAGATCTACAATCAGCCCTTGAAAAGGCTATGCATGCAATAGATTGGAATGATAATGGCCTTCGCCTTGGTTTTATTATAACTGATGCGCCGCCTCATCTCGATTATGGACAAGAGTATACTTATATCGATGCGGCAAATGAAGCTAAAGAATGTGGTATAAAACTGTTTAGTGTGGGTACAGGTGGTTTAAATATATCAGGCGAATATGTACTTCGTCAAATTTCTCAATTCACATATAGTAAATATATATTTTTAACATATGGCGAAAAAGGAGAAAGTGAGGGTGGAAGACCTGGAAGTGTGAGTCATCATACCGGTTCAAATTATCAGACAGATAAGTTAGAAGCCATTATAATTCGTATTGCTAAAGAAGAATTAGATCATCTCACGGATAAGCCATTTGGAATTGATGGGGATTATTTTCAGGCGACTAAAATTGCTGATGAGACTAAAGAACAAACACTTAATAAATTATTTACAGAAGCTATTTCAAAACTGAGTGATTATTCAAGTTACAAAATTGAAAATAATACACCATTAGGGGTACTGCCAATTTCTTCAAAGGACAGTTCATTCCATTTAGATTCTGAATATTTTACTGAACAATTAATTTTTTCTTTAAGTGAAAATAAAACTTTCAAACTGACTGAACGAGCTGATTTGCAGAAAATAATGGAAGAATTAGGCTTACAACTTTATGGATTTGTCGATGAATCCAATACATCCAAAGTTGGTAAACTAATCGGAGCTGAAATGCTATTGTCAGGTAACTTATATAGTAAGAATAAAGATTATGAGATATTTATTAAATTGCTTAGAGTTGAAACTGGTGAAATATTGGCTATCACAAAGATAAAAATTGACCGTCAATTAGGATTGAATAATTAGATCAATGTAATTGCCGAATAATTTATTTCTTTTTAAAATGTGGATATAAGCGCGACGAGAAGGGCATCAAGCGTTTGCGGTTAACCGCCATCCATTAAGCGCTTAATGCCTGTAAATATCATTTTGCTTTCTCCTCAAAACTTGTTTCCTGTTTTCCTCAGTTTTTGAAAAGTCTAAAAATGTATATTGATAATTAAGGAGTTATATCGATATTTTGCAGGTTTTGGGTGTCGTAGCGTATATTTATGAATGTTTATCCGGCAAAAGGCACAAATACATAAAAGAAAGGCTTAAAATGATAACATCTAAATCATAATAACCGGATAATGCAGTATGGTGATTCTGGTAACTTAGTAAGCCTGTGGCAATTAGAGAGGGCAATAAAAACAATACAGCGCCATAATCAACGCCTTCGCTTGGAACAAATTTAATTGGCGTTCAATCTAATTGACAAGTGATAGCTGCCATACGTTTATCATGGCGGGTTGCAGCTATTCCAAGACCATCACCCGCTAAAACATCTTCGGTATTTCTGTCGGATACACTCTCTAACCGCTCTAATGATCCCGATTTTTTTTAAAGAGCCTTTTTTAAGATGATAACGAATGGCAGCTTCACTTACACCTATTATTTTTGCCGTTTTAAGTTGTGAATATCCTATATCCAGATATTTCTGCGCCTCTTGCTGCTTTTTCGGCGTAAATTTATGGCATTTGCCCCCGTTGTCAACCGGATTAAAAAAAGCGTCGGATCCTCCTTCGGGTAAACGTTTGGCATATCTGTGAAAATTGCGAACACTGAAGCCAAATACTTTACTTAAATTAGAAGCGCTGCAAGAATTGTTAACAATTAATGAAGCAATTACATATCGGTAAGTGTTAATATCATCCTTGTGATGTGTATAAATTGGAGAACCGTTGTGGAGATAATAGACTGAGTCATCTTTCTTTAAAAACTCCCCAAGTTTTTGATATTAATGTGGTTTTGGACGGAAAAAATGGTAGTTGCATCTGCATATTTATTTGTCCTATTCCGGTTATTTTTCTTTACAAAATATGACAATTTGATTTGCGAATCAATTGCAGATAATTGTTGATTTCTCTATATGTAGGTCAGGAGTTCTGAATTTTCAGACCACAAAAAGCCATAAAAGTCATATATACCCCTCAGCGTTAAGCGTATGCAAATCTCTGCCCTATCAAGGAAGAGGTATAGGGGATGCTTCCATATCTCATTATTCTTTTACTTCAAAACTGTCGCCGACATTCATAAGTAGAACGCGGTCTTTGAATAAATTAAATATCCGGTTTATAGCTGTAAAACCAGTGCAGTGCAACGGCGCTATGAATTCAGGATTTAGTATTTTTAAATTTTTTACTATCTTTACAATTTTTTTATCCGGACTATGCTGTAAATGCATGCCGCCTAATAATGCATAAATAGTTTTATTATCCGTAACGCGCATGGCATGCTTAATCGAGTTAACAGGTCCGGCATGTCCGCAGCCGAGAATAATTACCAACCCCTTTTTTGTATTAATAATCAGGCACATATCATCATGAATCTCATCATGGATATAACTTTCCAGAATCCGCTGCTGATACGATTCATCAATATATTCATATTTGGAATGACGCGGAATCTCGCCCGATATCCAAACGTCGGGTATTATCTCATAAGCGTGGGTTTTAAAAACAAATTTTGCGCCCAGAGATTTAAGTTCCTTCTTTTCCCATGGAACCCCAATATCTAATCTGCCCGCCGGATATACATGATATTTTTTATTCATTAAAGCCGGATGACAAAAAACTTCACACGACTTCACTTCTTTAAAAAAATAAGGAAGCCCCCCGGTGTGATCAAAATGCCCGTGGCTGAGAACTATTTTTTCAACCGTATTTAAGTCAATATTCAATTGACGGGCATTTTTTAAAAAAGCATCGGTTTGTCCCACGTCAAATAAAATATTACCGTTATCCGTTTCAACAAAAACAGAAAATCCCTGCTCTGCGATTAGTTTGGGATTGGTAACTCTGTTTTCCGCTAAAATGGTTAGTTTAACATTTGACAACATGGCTTACTCCTTCTTAAAAAATTTATATTAAAAAGTAGTAAAAGATTTTTATTTAAACTTTTATCCCAAATCAGGGAAAAAATATCGAACAAGTTGAAAATGAATAATCCCGCCTTTACGGGAAAATCGCCTAAATTTGTTTTAACGTCTAATTAAAACAAATTTCTGCAAAATGCAAGTAGAACTTTCAAATTGCAAATAAATTTAAATAATTGATAAAAAACCGGCCTTATGTTATATTTATTATGATTTATAAACTAAAAGAAAACAGTCCGTTCGTCAGTGAAACAAGGGGAGAAGCTGTGTCATATATCATAATGTTTATAGATCAAATAAAATAAATTTTAGGAAACAGGATATGCCCGCCAATTAATTAGTGTCTGAACGAAAAAGCACTTTTTTGTTCAGACACTAACTATAATAGATAATTGAAACAGGAACCGGGAAAAACCTTATTTATTTGGTTAAACCTTAATAGAAAAAGGAAACACAAAAAATCAAAAACCTTATTAAATTATCTAAAAATAAG
>JAUXGF010000496.1 GCA_030622395.1 Calditrichaceae bacterium | reverse complement strand
CTTATAAATATTACGACCGGCAGTCCGCCATTTCAAATGTTACCTTTGTTGGGTGGTACAAATATAATGCGGGGATACTATCAGGGTCGCTATAGGGATAAAAATATGATTGTCTTTCAAACTGAATACCGTCTGCCTCTATGGTGGCGCTTTGGTTTAACCGGCTTTACGAGCTTCGGGGATGTGGCGGATAGAGTAAGTAATTTTGAAATCAGCAATTTTAAATATTCTATGGGATGCGGGCTTCGCTATCAATTTAATCAGGAAGAAAAACATAATTTACGACTCGATTTTGGATTCGGCAAAGGAACTTCCGGTTTTTATATCACTATGGGAGAGGCTTTTTAATTGGAATGTTGGAAGAATGGAATACTGGAATATTGGAATACTAGAATGCTGGAGTGATGGGGCGATGGAGTGATGCAATGGTGGATATCCCGTTATTTCAGCTTTTAGAAAGGTAAAATTAATGAACGATATTTTAGTCTTAGGCGGATTCCTGATCGTCGACAGCCGTACCATTCATAAAAATTGGGGCGCGGTGATTAATGGGAATACTATTCAGGCGGTTGATTCAAATCAAGCCTTAAAAGAGAAATATCCTGCTAAAAAAATTATTGATGCAACGGATAAAATATTATCACCCGGTTTTGTGAACGGTCATAATCACGCTTACGGAATATTATCTCACGGAATTTCCATTGATCAGATTCCCGTGGGATTCAAAGCGTTTTTGGAAGATTTTTGGTGGCCCCGTGTAGAAAATCAATTGGATCATGAGATGATTGAAGCCGCTGCAGCCAGAGCCTGCTGGGAAATGATCGACAGCGGCGTTACATCCTTCTGTGATATTCTTGAAGCGCCTAATGCCGCACACGGAGCATTGCAGGCGGAGGCGGACATAGTTCGTAAAAGCGGACTGAGGGCTGCGCTCTGCATTGAGGCAAGCGAACGTATTTCCACTGAGAACGGGTTAAAATGCTTGCAGGAAAACGCTGATTTTATTGAATCATCAAACGCTCAAAATGAAATTATAAAGGGCATGATGTGTACGCACACAAGTTTCACCTGCTCCGAAAAATTAATCCGCCGGGCGCTGGATATGAGCCGTTCGCTGAATGCGTCTCTGCATCTTCATCTTTCCGAAAGTCCTTATGAACCGCAGTTTTGTTTGAAAAAATATGGTATGCGTCCGGTAAATTGGTACCAGTCATTTAACTTCTGGGGTGAAAATATTTTAGCTTCTCAATTGGTTGACATAGAGCAGCGGGAAATTGATATCCTTTGTAAAAATAATGTGCGGGGCGTGCACATGCCCTTAAGCAATTGCGAAGTCGGCGGCGGCATTTCGCCTGTCCCTCAAATATTGGCAAACGGTATGACTATGGGATTGGGAAGCGACGGATATATCAACAATTTCTTTGAAGTCATGCGCGGGGCATTTCTTATCCATAAAGCCAATAATCGCGATACGAACGCTATGCCGGCAGAGACGGTGTTTGAAATGGCAACAGAAGCTGGGGCAAAAGCGGCGGGTTTTCCCAAAAGCGGCAGATTGGAGGCAGGATTTACCGCCGACCTGATAGCAGTCGAAAGCGATTTTCCAACCCCGCTGACTGAAAAAAATATTTTAGATCAAATTATCCTTTACCGCAATCCGGTTGATGTTTCGCTGGTAATAACTGCCGGGAAAATCTTAAAGGAAAACAGTGAAGTTATAACTTTGGATAAAGAACAGACAAGGAAGAAATCATTGGAGGCGGCTAAAAAATTATGGCGGCAAAATCAATGATAGATTTAAGAATAAATTTTTTAGGTAAGCAGCTTCAATCGCCTTTAATATTAGCTTCGGGGCCGCTTTCCCATAACGGCGGGGCGATTGTCCGGGCACATCAGGCGGGCTTTGGGGCGGTGGTTACTAAAACAATTTCCTCTACCGCCGCTAAAAATTCCTTTCCACATTTAATTAAAAATAATCGCAGTCTGTTCAATTGCGAAAAATGGAGCGAAATATCCTCCCGGCAATGGATTGAAAAAGAAATCCCTTATGCCAAAAAAAATGGGGCTGTAGTCATTGCCAGTATCGGGTTAAGTCTGCCGGATGTTAGAAATTTAGCTGTAAAAATAGCTGACGCCGGGGCGGATTTTATTGAGTTGGTTTCCTATCAGGCTGATAATATTACGCCGATGGTAGAAGAAGCTGTATCACTATTAAAAATTCCGGTGATTGCGAAAGTGAGTTATAACTGGCATGACTGCGCGGCAATTGCCCGGCAGTGTCTAAAAGCCGGAGCCGCGGCAATTTCCGCTATTGATTCAATCGGGCCGGGTTTGAGAATTGATATACGCACAGGGAAACCTTTATTAGGAAGCGCAGACGGCAGAGGCTGGATTTCCGGGGAAAGTCGGATCGTAGCCATGTCGTTCT
>JAUXGF010000057.1 GCA_030622395.1 Calditrichaceae bacterium | reverse complement strand
TCACAATTAATAAGGTCAACGAACAAATGCACGAATGTATATCGCGATATTTTAAGAAAGCTCTCTGCATTCAGCCCTTCCTGCAGTGTCAGAGTTGTTATTAAGAAATCTCAAGCTGATTGCTGATCGCTGACAGCTTTTATATATAATTATTTTTTATACCCGAAAAGTCTATCCCGTGTAATGTTTTAAAATATTTTAATATAACGACTAAGTCAATTAATTATTTATCGGATTTTAAAATTTACTTATGTTATTAAAAAGTAGAGGAAAAAACTTGATAATGCCGCGCATAATTATCATATTGCAAATAAAAAATAATTGAATTTTTAAAGGCGTTTTCTAAAGAATCCTTTAATTAATGACGATAAATTATGAATTATCTTAATGATAATGAATCTTTCTTGATTTTGGAAAATATGTAAGTTAAATTGAATATAATTAACCCATTAAAATTCGGATAATTATAGTTTGGATTATATTTATAATAAGGAGCGTGACATGAATGCCAGAGGCATCTTTTGTTCCATTATTATCGCTTTTGTGTTTGTTTTACATACCGGCGGCAATGCACAACAAGCCAGCGCAGAATTTATAAGTTCTTTTATGCCCGCTAAGCTGGAATCCGGGCAGCAGGTGAAAGACGGAATACAAAATTTATTTTACAAAAACAATCGATTATATGTAACGGATATATGGGCCGGGTTGCAAATTTTGGATGTAGTAAATGTTAAGCAGCCTAAAGAATTGGGAACTTTTGCTACCGGGCATCGAGCTCACAATGTATTTATTCAGGATGATTATGCTTACATGTCTAATGAATTAGATGGAGTTTCCGTTTTAGACATTTCCAATCCAAAAAGTATTATAGAAGTGGCAAAAATAGATACAAAGGGCGACGCCTATTGGGTTGTAGCCGATTATCCCTATATCTATGTCGCTGAAGAAGAGCATGGTATAGGTATTTACAGTATTAGAGATATTGATCACCCGCATTATGTAACAAGTTATGATACGCCGGGCTGGGCATGGGGTTTGTATTTGGATGGATCAACGCTATATGTTGCGGATAAGTCAGGCGGGTTAATTACGTTGGATGTTTCAAACGCATTAAATCCGGTTAAACTTGGGCATTATAATAAAACAGAATATGCGAAAACAGTTCAAGTTGAAAACGGTATAGCTTACGTTGCCAATGGGCCTGAAGGTTTATGGATTTTAGACGTGTCTAATCCTAAGTTTCCGGCGTTGATTAGTAAATTATCAATAGATGGATTTATTTATAATGCTTTTAAAGCCGGAAACTCAGTATTTTTGGCAAATGAATTAAGGAAGCGTTTGGAAATTATTGATGTAACCGATCTGAAAAAACCGGTCAAAGAAGGCGATTATCAGGCAGATGGCAAAGTTTATGCCGCATGGAAACACGATGTTTATGTTTATGTGGCGGCTGATATTCATACTTTAATTTTAAGACATAACAAACCACCTGTTTTAGCAAAAATTGATAATAAAACAGTTAATGAAGATGAAAATTTAACTGTTTTTCCGGAAGCTTATGATCCCGACGGCGATAAGTTTATCTTTACTGTTGAAAATTTACCGGACAGCGCTAAATTTGATACTCTTTCAGGAATGTTAAGTTGGACGCCCAGTTATGAACAATCAGGATTGTATCCGGGGATAATCATAACCGCTGTTGAAAAAACAGCTACTCAGCTTAAAACAAGCGCCAAATTTGATATAAATGTAAAACATGTTAACCGCGGACCTTCAATTCCTGATGTGGAAGATCCGGAAATAAATGAAAATAATATGCTGACTTTTAAAGTGCAGGAAGGTTCTGATCCGGATATTGAAGATAAAGGATTGTTGACCTATACTGCGGAAAATATGCCTGAGGGCGCAAGCTTTAATCCAAAAAAACGAGTATTCAACTGGATGCCTACCTATGAGCAATCAGGCGTTTATACGATAGATTTTGCCATTCATGACCCGGCAGGAGAGTTAATGCCCGACGCGGCTGTAATAACGGTCTATCATGTTGATCGTAAACCGACGCTTAATCCTGTTGATCCTCAGAGTGTTGATGAAAATAATCTATTAACTTTTACCATAAGCGGAAGCGATCCGGATGGGGAAGATCAGAATGCCCTGAGTTATGAAGCGCAGAATTTACCTGACGGCGCAGTATTTGACGCCGCTGACGCTGTATTTTCCTGGACGCCGACTTATGATCAATCCGGGGTGTATAAAGGAATACTATTCAAATTTACAGCCGGCGCTTTAGGTGATTCTATCCTGGTTGATATAACCGTAAATCACGTCAACCGTCCGCCTGTGTTAGAAAAAATTGCTAATCAAACGGTTGATGAAAACAATCTATTAACTTATTCCATAACCGGCAGCGATCCCGATGTGGAAGATCAAGGTAAATTGCAGTACACAGTAGAAAATTTACCGCAGGGGGCGGTTTTTAATCCTGATTCTTTAATAGTTACCTGGACGCCTACTTTTGAACAATCCGGAAGTTACGAAAATATAGCATTTAAAGTACAGGATCCGCCGGGTCTATCAGATAAAAAATCTATGAATATTACGGTTGCTCATGTTAACCGCGTGTCTGTATTGGCGGATATAGGTTTAAAGAGCGTAGATGAAAATGTTCCGCTGACATTTGATTTAAGCGCTTCCGATCCCGACAGGGAGGATGAAGGCAAGCTTACTTACAGCGTAGAGGGGCTTCCCGATGGTGCGGTTTTGGAAGGAACGTCTTTTTCATGGACTCCGACTTATGATCAATCCGGCAGTTATCATTTAAGTTTTACAGTGAGCGACGGCAGGTTAACGGATACGAAAGAGACGGACATAACTGTTAATCATGTAAATCGTAATCCGGCGATTGCCGACATAACAGCGCAGACGGTGAATGAGAATGAGCTGTTGAGTTTTGCGGTTGCCGGTTCCGACCCGGATGTGGAAGACGAGGGCAAATGGATATTATCGGCGGTGAATTTACCGGAGGGCGCAGTATTTGACGCCGCTGCCGGCAAATTTGACTGGACTCCCACTTACGAGCAGTCGGGCGCATATACGATCAAGTTTATCAATACGGATCCGTCGGGTTTAACGGCGGAGAAGGAAGTAGCCATTACTGCTAATCATATAAACCGCACACCTGTTTTTTCAGAGCAGGCGTCGCAGGCAGTTGATGAGAATATGGCGTTGGTATTCAATTTAGTTCCGGCTTCCGATCCTGATGCGGAAGATGAAGGGAAGATTGTTTATACGGCGGCGGATTTACCGGAGGGCGCCCAGTTTGACGCTGATAATTTAACGCTTTCGTGGACTCCGACTTATGATCAGTCCGGTGACTATACAGTAACGTTTAGCGTTGCCGACGGAGCCTTTACAGTTGCGCAGCCGTTAAAGATTACGGTAAATCATATTAACCGTCCGCCGGAGCTGATTTCGCCGTCAGATCAAACTATTGATGAGAACAGTCCGTGGACGTTAAAGATTGAGTTTTCCGATCCGGACAAAGAAGATGCGGGCAAGGTGATTTTATCTGTCGGCAATTTACCGGAGGGCGCAGTATTTGACGCGGCGGCAGGAATGTTCAGTTGGACAGCGACTTATGATCAGTCGGGCGTATACAGCGGTATAACCGTAACAGCCACAGACGGCGGCGGCTTAACTGATGAAAAGAGTTTTAATATAACAGT
This sequence comes from Calditrichaceae bacterium, assembly GCA_030622395.1. Lineage (GTDB taxonomy): Bacteria > Calditrichota > Calditrichia > Calditrichales > Calditrichaceae > JAUXGF01. The sequence goes on along the minus strand of JAUXGF010000057.1, from coordinate 6,270 downwards.
AAATAATGTTAACCGGACTCCGGGTTTGGAAGCGATTGCCGCAGTAGAGGGCGTTGAAAACACGCCGTTGACAATCAGTTTACAGGCTTCGGATCCTGACAGGGAAGATGAAGGTAAATTGACATTCAGCGCAGAGGGTTTACCGGAAGGCGCATTATTTGATTCGCAAACCGGCATAATGAATTGGCAGCCTAATTTTCTGCAAGCGGGAGCTTTTACCATTAATTTTAAGGTAACCGATACGGGAAATCTTTCCGCAGAACAAAGCGTCGTTATAACTATCGGAGATTTGAATCATGCGCCTGTTTTAAATGAGACAGCCGCTCAAACAGTTAAAGAAAGTGAAGAGTTAAAATTTACGGTTACCGGCAGTGATGAGGATACGGATAATACTTTAACATATTCGGCTGAAAGTTTACCTGAGGGCGCTAACTTTGATCCTATTAATCAAGCGTTTAGCTGGACGCCTGGTTTTGAACAGGAAGGTTCATATTCAGTTACTTTTAAACTAAGCGACGGTAAAGAAGAGACCTCTACTACTGCTCAAATTACTGTGGGGAATATTAATCGTTCTCCTAAATTTGTTGATCTTGAAGATAAAGAAATAGTTGAAGATAATGAGTTAAAGTTTAAAGTAAACGCCGGTGACGACGATGTAGGTTCTAAATTAACTTATAGTGCGGAAGGACTGCCGGAGGGGGCAAGTTTTAACGGCGTTGATCAGACATTTTCATGGAAGCCTAATTTTGAACAGGGAGGGACGTATACCGCAGTATTTAAGGTAAGCGATGGAACGGATGAGGCTGTAAAAACAATTACCATCACGGTTAAGAATTTTAACCATGCGCCAAAAATCAGCGAAGTTCCTGATCAGGTTACTGATGAAAGCAAAGCTTTTTATTTTAAGGTTGAAGCAAGTGATGAGGATAGCGGAACAGAACTTTCTTATTCGGCTTCGGATCTGCCGGAAGGCGCAAAATTTGATCCCGCTACTCAAACCTTTAGATGGAAGCCAGGCTATGATCAAGCTGGCGAGAATACTGTGAAGATTAATGTAAGCGACGGCGAAGAAACGGTTACAAAAGCTGTGAAAATTACTGTTAAGAATGTGAATAGAGAGCCGAAGATTAAGGGGTCGAGGACAAAAAACATTGAGGCGGGAAGCGCAATAAATTTCAAATATTCCGCTGACGATCCGGATACGGACGATAGTTTTACTTTTAAAGGCAGTAATTTGCCATCCGGCGCCAGTGTCGATTCTAAGTCTGGCGAGTTTAGCTGGACTCCCGCAGCGAACCAAGTCGGCGATCATACGATTACGGTCAGCGTATCGGACGGCGAAGCGGAAGATTCTATGGAAACTAAAATAACCGTAAGAAAAAAACGAGTAACAACAGAGACACAGCCGGATTCAACGAATAGGTAAGAACATAGTAAAATAAATTCACTCTTATCGATCAGTGAAAAAGTTTAAAGTTTATAAGTAAATTAAAATGACTAAAGTTTTCATTAACTTTAGTCATTTTTAATTTTAGACACTTTAGACACTTTAGACACTTTAGACACTTTAGGCACTTTGAATAGGGTAAACATTTTCCGACCATTCAGGATTATACAATTAATAACTCTCCTCAAACTCATCCTGAAAGGGAAAATCTTTTGATGTATCCCAAATCAACTTAACGCCCTGTTCAATGCCGTAAATCCTTCCTGTTTGTCTTTCATGCGGATATCCCAAACAATGCGAAATATATCTAACATTGTCAATCAGCCGGTCTTTGTTGCGATGTTGATGACCGTATATATGAATCGTTGATCCAAGCTGCCGGATTTGTTCGTCAATTTTTGAGCAGCCGGCGACGCGGCTGAAATTAAAACTGGGATTCCGGTCAAATTTAGCTAATCGAACTAAATCTTTTTTACGGTCTTCGCTGAACATCATCTCTTCTCTCGGTAAAAAATGACTGAAAGTTATCACCGGCAGGTCATATTTTTTGTGAATATATTTTTCGTTCATTTTTAAAAAGTAATCGGCGATTGTTTTATAGTCGTTTAATACAGGCCATTTAATATAATGATTGTCACTCCACATAGGCAGGCTTGGGTCTTCTCCCGGTTTTTGTATAAACAAGCTTCCTCTGCCGTCTTCCGGTTTCATATACCAGGAAAAGAGCGGGATAATCCAGACTCCGTTATTAGAATTACTTTCGGTAATTTTTTCCGGAACTGTTTTTATATCTATTTCACGGCACAATTCCAAAATCAGCCGGAACTTTTCTATTGAGTCATTACATTCTTTTCTGCGCAGCCACAAATCATGGTTGCCGGGAACGAAAAAAATATTGGCAAATTTAGCGCGCAAAATCGACAGCGCTTTTTGAAGTCTATCAATTTCGTCGCACACATCGCCGGCAAGGATAAGCGTATCGTTTATATAATCGCAAGAAGATAATTTTCCAAGCCAGTGCATATTAAGTTCAAAATCAACATGTATGTCAGATAGCGCAAAAATTCGCATACAGGAACTTCCTTTAGAATCTGTAACGAAACGTAATCTCTCAGTTAGTTGGGTGAAAATTTGAACAACGCATGAAGACCCACCCCTATCCCCTCCCAAGAGGGGCATTGCTTATTCCCCTCTTGCTCCGCAGGAGTTCCTGTGGAAAGAGAGTTAGGGGTGGGTTTGTGTTATTCCAACAAACCCAAATAAATTCTCCACCCAGTCACTGAGGCATTCCTTCGGAACAAATAAAACAATTTTTAAATACAAAATTCCAAATTCCAAATTCCTACTTCCTGCTTCTCGCGCAGCAACCCCTTTCACGAAGTGATCCCGACATTCGGGGCGGGGCTATTTCTTATACCTTAATGAAAATCTTTATATCATTATTAGAAATAACTTTCCCGATGATCATTGCCATATCGACCCCGCTTTCTTTAAGCTGCTCAATTAAAGTCTGCGTTTTATCCGAAGCTGCCGATATAAGCAATCCTCCTGAAGTTTGCGCGTCATTAAGCATTAGTCTTTTAATATCTGAGATTTTATCATCATAGTTCACAGATGGGCCGGTATAATTCAGGTTATCTTTTGTCCCGCCGGGGATTATTCCCGATGCAGCCAGTTCCATCACTCCGGGCAGGAATTTAACATTATCAAAATAAATCTCAGCGGATGTTTTTGAGCCGTTCATCATTTCAAGCAGGTGTCCCAATAATCCAAAACCGGTTACATCTGTACAGGAATTAACGCCTACAGCTTGCATAACCTGTGCGGCTTTTTTATTTAATGCAGCCATAGTTTTAGTCAGAAGATTTTCCTGATCTTTTTCCAAAAGACCCTGTTTAAGCGCTGTAGAGAGAATCCCCGTGCCAAGATGTTTTGTCAGGATCAACGCATCTCCAGCTTTTGCGCCGCTGTTAGTAATAATTTTATTGGGATCGATTATGCCGGTCACCGCCAGCCCGTATTTAGGCTCGGTATCGTCTATCGTATGTCCGCCGATTATTGAGATTCCGGCGTCTTTTGCCACAGATTGAGCGCCTTTTAAAATTTGCTCTAAAACATCCATGGGCAAACGGCTGCTGGGAAAAGCGACTATGTTCAAAGCAAACAAGGGTTTGCCTCCCATAGCATAAATATCGCTTAGTGAATTCACAGCGGCAATAACTCCAAATTGATAGGGATCGTCGACAATAGGCGTAAAAAAATCTACCGTCTGCACGATTGCCAAATTTTCATCGATACGGTATATAGCCGCATCATCGGCTGTATCTGTGCCAACCAGAATATTTTTATCATCGGCTAAGGGCAATTGTTTTAAAACTTTTTCCAAGAGCTGCGGGCGCAGTTTACAGGCGCAGCCCAGTCCATGTGTATATTGGGTCAGCTTAACCTTTTTTTGATCCCCTTGCAGGAGAATAGGCGCTTCTTTTGGCTGAAGTTTTTCTACTACTTGCTGAACGTCATCAAGCGCATCGTCAATTTCATCTACGCTTGTAAAACGACCGGCCGAAAAACGAATTGTACCCATGGCAAATTCGAGAGGTACTTTCATAGCTTCTAAAACACTGGAAATATCAATATTATCACTATGGCAGGCGGCTCCGGCGGAAGCAGCCACATTATTTAACTCCGATAGGATTGTATTCGCCTCAAGGTTTTTAAAACTAACGCTGCATGTATTGGGCAGGCGTTTTTCCAGATGCCCGTTTATGCAAATTGATGGAAACTGTTTCTTTAAACCGTCTTCTAAGCGGTTGCGCATTTTTTTTAAATGCTGATAGGAAGCGGATAAATCATTACTAACCAGTTCACAAGCTTTGCCCAATCCGACAATTTCAATAACATTTTCGGTTCCCGCCCGCCGGTTCATTTCATGATCGGCTCCGTGAATAAATTTTTCTAATTTCACGCCGGAGCGGATATACAGAGCGCCGATTCCCTTCGGGGCATACAATTTGTGTCCCGCTATCGAGATTAGATCAACCATAAGTTCATCGGCATGCACAGGAATTTTGCCGGTAGACTGAGCGCAATCGGAATGCATCAATACGCCGCAGCTATGGGCAATTTCGGATATTTCGGCAATAGGCTGCACTGTTCCCACTTCATTATTAGCGTGCATGATAGTGATAAGTATGGTTTGAGGCGTGACCGCTTCTTTCACCTGCTGAAGATCAACGAGTCCGTATTTATCGACAGGCAGGTAAGTAACTTTGAAGCCTTGCTTTTCTAAATAACGGCATACTTCCGTTACAGCCGGGTGTTCTGTAGATGAAGTAATTATATGATTGCCTTTATGGCGGTAAGCCAGCGCCGCGCCTTTGATAGCATAGTTGTTTGACTCTGTTCCACCGCTGGTAAAAATGATTTCATCGACAGAGCAATGCAGCATTTCTGCAATTTGTTTGCGGGCGTTTTCTACGGCTTTTTTCGTCGTTGTTCCAAATATATGACTGCTGGATGGATTGCCGAAATGATCATTAATAAAAGGCAGCATGGTTTCCGCCACGCGCGCATCAATTGGCGTTGTGGCGTTATAGTCTAAATAAATAGCTTTCATAATTATACTCCGCTGAATGAATATTTTATAGTCTCGTTAACCGAAAAGATTATTTTAAGTCTATCCAAACATATTTGCAAATTTTATATAGTATAAATTAGATTGGAACTCGTTACATCCCGGCCAGTACGCTCTTGTCGATATTGAAATTATAATTTTTTATTTATATACACAAAAACATAAAACCTATTTTATTGATGGGAAATTGAAATTTGATTACCTACACTATTCCACATAGAATTATTTTATTATTGCAATTGGTAAAAAAAATCAATAAAATTTAGGCAAACATAAAAGAAAGGAGAATTAAATCTATGAATACTATTCGACAACTTTTAGAAGCTAAAGCCAAAGATATTTGGTCTATTTCGCCGCGGGCAACTGTATATGAAGCGTTGAAAATAATGGCTAAAAAGGATGTGGGGGCTTTGTTAGTTACCGACAAAGGGAAGCTTGTAGGTATCTTCTCCGAACGAGATTATGCAAGGAAGGTAATTTTAGAAGAAAGAAGTTCTAAGAATACGACTGTTGGAGAGTTGATGACTAAGGATGTATTCTATACAGATAATAAAAGCACTATTCAGGAATGTATGGCATTAATGACAGCCAAGCGCATCCGTCATTTGCCCGTTCTCGAAAATAGTAAGTTGATCGGAATTATAACAATTGGGGATGTGGTGAAACAGATTATCTCAGATCAGGAATTTACAATTAAGGAGCTTGAGAAGTATATAACAGGTAGTTACTAAGTATAGCACTATACGATCTTTTATTCATTGAAAGATATAAGCAGCGATTACACATTGCACATAGTGTTGAGAAGTTAGGTTTAAAGATTGTTTTCAATCGTATTTTATTTACAAAAGGATTATAGAGAATGATCGTTTTAATACCAACCGAAGATATTTGACCCGATCTCAACTTTTCGGAATATGAGTTTGAAGAACTTAGAATCTGAAATATCAAACTTTTTTACTATTGAATAATTACCAATTGGCATTTTGATCAAATAAAAGAGCCGATTGAAAAATAACTTCAGAAAATAAATGATTGTATTTTATGATTTTCAACCGGCGCTGAGAATAATACTGTTAATTTCTTAAAAAGGGGAATTTAATTTCCCCTTTTTGTTTATTTTAAAATCAGCATACGTTTTGTTGATGAAAAATTACCCGCCTTTAATTTATAGATATAAACGCCGCACGGT
>JAUXGF010000059.1 GCA_030622395.1 Calditrichaceae bacterium | reverse complement strand
TCGTTTTTCAACTACAAAATTAATAACAATAAAAAAATCACAGATTTCAAAAATAAAATTGCCAATATTGGAATTACTGATACAAAATCAGTATTGACTTTATTGAATGATGATAAAAAGCGGGAATTAATTAGAAAAAGTTATGAAATACTAAGAAAGGATTTAAATATTACTTCATTGGCAACGTACCAAGGCTTTATATTACCATTAGGACAACGAAAACATTCTTTTGCAATTCGTAGTACAAACGTTTTTCCAGATAATTTTTTAAGTGATTTATTTTGTTGCAATTGTGATGGTTTCATCGAAGGTCATTTTCATGGTCGTTTTATGAAAGACTATAAATACAAATTCTATTATGATTGTTTCTGTGATTTTAACAAACATAGTCATTGCCCTAAAATGATAGGAACTATTTTATTAGGTGATATTAAATTAGATTATAAAAGCAAAAAGCAGAAAGAACTGTTTATTCATTTCAATAATTTACTCCCATCTGTAAAATTGATACAATTATCACATCATGGGGCAGAAAATGGTTGGGCTGATGATTTAATTGAAAAAATTCCAGAAAGTTGTGTCTATTTGGCTTCTCATGGAATAAACAATAAGTATCATCATCCGCATAAAAAAGTAGTGATGAAATTAGCCGAGAATAGTAGAAAATACTTATCAGTAACAGAAGGAAATGAATATTATAACAGATTAGAATTTGATAACTAACAAAATAACAAGGCATAACAATGTATAAAAATAATAGCCGGTTCAGTAGTAAATTCAAGGGTTGTAGCCCGTTTCAACTTTTTCGCAAATTGAAAGTGAGTTGCTCCGCAATCGGCTACTATTCTTATACAAACCGTTAATATTTGCTTGATATTAATGATGAAAGCGCGTATAACAATGGGCTGCAAGGGAACGAGCACGCGTCCGGTTTCTTCGTATTTTGGAAGTTTCTTGAGCGTGCTCGTCCCCTGAGCCCTGACCGTTATAAAAGATCTATTTAAGTGGGAAGTGGCCCCACCCCGAATATTCGGGATCACCTCGTGAAAGGGATCGTTGCGCGAGAAGCTGCGCCCTTAGCTTATCTGAAGGGCAGGAAGTGGAAAATTATTATAATTCTTACTTCTTATTTTAATAACTTTAGCTTTTTATATCCCGCAAGGGATGCCTTTCCACAGGAATCCTACGGATTGGCAAAAGCATTGTCTTTGATAAAACTTAGACCCATAATTAGAATTAAAATGGATTTATTATCGTGGATCTTTAATGTCAAAGAAAAAAACCGTAAAAAAGAAGAAATACTCTCCAGGCCAACAAAAACAGAATAGAGCTCGGCAGAATAATGAATTTCGGCGCAAATTACAGCATATTGCTATGGCGTCAGACGCATTGGATGCATTTAATCTTATTCCCGAGTCAGAACTAAAAATAATTATTACATTGCGCTATAGCCCGCTTCGCGTTGTTTCCGAACCGGAGCTTAAAATCCCCCCTAAGATGATTAGCATAGTAAGAAATTCTATTTTAGGATATCTAAAGAGGACTGAATTTTCAGTTTTTCCCGATGGAGTTAAAATATTTCTTGATGATTATTTTACCGCGGGAGTGACGCTTGAGGCTTACCTGGAAAAACTCAAAGATGATGAATACGAAAATGCCGCCGAGATTAAGAGAGGATTTGCCTCCTATATGGAATGTGTCTATAAGATGAAAAAACCCATGATGATGGTTTTAGATTTTGTCAATAATTTATTATGGCAAAGCAACAGAATCGATTCGCTTCTATTTTGGTTCAAATATGATATGATATTCAACGATGATACCTACCCTCCATTAATGTGTGCCTGCCTCTATTTTAATATTCAAAAGCCCGAGATAGAACATATTAATTTGGACGGTAAAAACAGGCCTGTCTACCGTGTCGGCTGGCCCATATCAATGAGACGGGGATTAGACTGGTCCACTATCCGGCCTAAGGACCTCAAGATTGAAGGCACATTCTCTGAAATTCCTTTGAAAGTCTACATACAATCCCATGCTCTTCGACGGCTGTGTGAGCGGATTGACTGTGTAGAGACGCCTATATTACATCATTTTCTATTCCAATCTATAGGAAATTTACAATCGAATGTATTGGAAAACGGCAGAATTCTGGTTGAATATCTTATTTTTGATGTTAAAGTGGGTTACCTGGTTCTTGACCTTGTCGAAGGCATTGCTCTTATCCGCACATTTCTATTTCTCACCAATAATGGTACTCCGGAAGGCGAAAGACTGCATAAAAGCACCGGTCTTGAAATTATCGAAAAAAAATATCTTTCAATTGATAAACTCAGTACATTTACTCTTACAGATCTTAAAGATGATGAAGAATTAAAGGAGCTGTTTACAAGCACAGGGTGCGGCTGTCTCTTTGAGTTGGCAGACAAAGACTTAGAGATTAAACCGGAAATGCGTCTGGCGGCTGAAATTGCAAAATATTTAGGACTGCGCTAAATACGCCGGATAGTTTCCGAAACATTTGGCGGCACTTTATTGTATTGGAATTTCAATGTTTACAACATTCTTATAATAAAATGCTAAAAAACAAGCGCCAAATTACAAATAAATTACAAATTCATCCCGATTAATCGGGATGAATTACCAAAACTTGTTTGCTTGCGGATTTTGGGATTTTGAATTTAGATATTGTTATTTATTTGTAATTTGTAGTTTGTAATTTATTATTTTTTAAATAAATCATTAATCAATTTGTTTGCCATGTTCAAAAGGATGAGATGGATAATAGTAATTTTTTCTGCCATGATCTGCCGTCAACGCCGGCGCCGGAAAACGGCAGAGTACTCGTGACCGGAGCTACCGGTTACATTGGAGGAAGGCTTGTCCCAGAGTTGATCGAAAGGGGATATAGTGTCAGGATAATGGTCAGAGCAATGTCGCCAGAGTATAAAGAGCGATGGCCTGAGGCTGAATTTATAATTGCAGACGCTCTAAAAGAAAATTCTCTGAGAGAGGCTCTAAGCGGTATTCATACCGCTTATTACCTGATCCACTCGATGCTGCTTGGCCCAAAAGGATTTTACCTGGCAGACAGACAGGCTGCTATAAACTTTAGAATGATAGCTGAAGAGAAAAAGGTCAAAAGAATTATATATCTTGGAGGCCTTGGCGATATTAAAAGTTCCTTATCTCCTCATTTACGAAGCAGAACAGAAGTGGCGGAAGAGCTCAAACGAGGGGGCGTACCTACTACTATTCTTCGGGCTGCTATCATTATTGGATCAGGAAGCGCTTCCTATGAGATAATCAAACATCTTGTGAAAAACGTACCGATTATCTTTATACCTCACTGGGCAAAAAATAAATGCCAGCCAATCTCTATTCGAGACGTAATAAAATATCTTGTCGGAGTGTTAGAGAAAGCTGAAACGTCAGGGAAATCATTCGATATCGGGGGAAGAGATATTTTTACCTATGAAATGGTGCTCAAGACACTCGCCGATCTATACAAAGTAAAAAGATTTTTTATATCTTCCCCAGTATCAAATATCGGATTTTACTCTTACGTTAGCAGTCTCCTTACTCCGGTGCCTGCGCCGATAATCAGGTGTCTAATGGAAGGACTTAAAAATGAAGTAATTTGTGAGAGTAATGACATTAGGAATATCTTATCTTTTCAACCGTTAACGTATAAAGAGGCGGTTATGAGGGCAATGTCCCGTGAAGAGCAGGACAATATACATACCAGGTGGTCCGACGCCTATCCGCCCGCTCACGGGCTTGCCATGAAACTGCGTGAACTCGAAAAGCCTCCCCGGTTCACGAGTTCTTCCTCTGTTTATACTAATAAGAGCGCAGCCTCACTTTTCTATTCTATCTGCAAGATTGGCGGTAAAGAGGGTTGGTTTTACAGTAATTGGATGTGGAGACTTAGAGGTTCTGTTGACAGGCTTCTTCTGGGAGTTGGAACATCCCGTGGAAGGAAAAACGCCTCCAGACTGAAAATAAACGACATTATAGACTTCTGGAGGGTTGAAGACTTAAAACATAATGAATCTTTATTGTTAAGAGCTGAGATGAAGCTGCCTGGAAAGGCATGGCTGGAATTTAAAATAATTGCAGAGGAAGATGGAAATAGTCTGCATATCAAGGCATATTATCAGACTCATAGCCTTTTGGGGAAGATTTATTGGTATATATTCCTGCCCTTCCATTACTTCATATTCAATAATTTGATTATACAGATAGAAAAAAGAAGCTGAAGCGTCTTTATTGGATTTTCACCATATACCGACTACTTGTCATCCCGACTGTCAGGGTGTTGCAGAATAATATGAAAACCGTTTGCCAAGGGCATCCCTTCGAGAAAAACGGTTCTATTGATTTCGTTTTTACCAGTAACACCGCGATTAATCGCGGTGTTAATAGATATATCGACTATGGTTTAGCCGTTTAAACGGCTTTTAGCAAACATTAAAATAATCTGTAACGCGCCTTAGGCGGGCTATTCGGGAAATAGTTATAGCTTTTTTCGTTAATAAAGAGAATAACGAACAAGTTGAAAATCCCGATTCATCGGGGGATTAACGATTTTTGATTTACGAAGTTTTTAATTTATAATTCATAATTTCTTGTTCCCCCGAATTGTTGGAATTTTCAACTTGTTGGATATTCATTTTTTATCATTAATCAATTTATTCCATGCCTGATGGCAGGCGCGGTACTATATTCTTAAGTAGATTAAGACAGAATTCAGAAAGGGGAAATAACGCTAACAACGCTAAAGAGGTTTTTGAAAAACAATGGCGGACATTTGAATAGTGGCGGGTTATTATCTAAATTACAAAAAACAAATTTAATTATAATAATTTAATTAACGGAAAGATAGTGTTTAATGCAATACAAAACCGCAAAGATTCTTTTTATTCTGTACCTGCTCGTTTTTACGGTCTGCGCCATTAATCCCTTTAGTCGTACCGTATGGTGGGCGGAAAACATTCCTATTGTTTTAATTGTTGTCCTGCTGCTTATCATTTTTAGATACTTTAAGTTTTCGCCTGTTAGTTATGTCCTGATGTCTTTTTTAATAATCATGCATACCATTGGCGGGCACTTTACTTTTGAACGCGTTCCTTTCGATTTTGTGAATAACCTGTTTGGATTTACGCGAAACAATTATGACCGATTCGCTCATTTTTCGGTAGGCTTTTATGCTTTCCCCGTGGCAGAACTAATCCTTGAAAAAAAGTTGATACGTTCCAAAACCATTTTAATCTTATTTCCCATTCTGGCAATCTTCACGGTTGCAGGTGTTTATGAGATTATTGAATGGCTTTATGCGATTTCTGCGGAACAATCAGCCGGAACCGCCATGTTAGGTTCTCAGGGCGACGTCTGGGATGCGCAAAAGGATATGCTTGCAGACGGCATGGGTTCTATTTTGTCGATGATATTATTTGTTTTTCTCAGAAGGGAAGATATTGCGCATTTGGACAAAATTTAGTCCACTCTTATATTAATCCCGGCATTTATTTTCCCATCTGCCGCCGGTTAATTTATAATTCCGGTTTGGTCGATTATTCCATTTCAGTTGTTCCGCAAGCTGTTGAATTAGATACAAATAATAAAAATGCGATTAACAATCTAAAAATGTTCATATAACATATATTTTTAAAACGTGGAGTAAATATATATAAAAACATATACTGCTGTTGTGGAAAAGCGCTCAGATACAGGGCTGTATGTTGGTTATATTCCAGGTTTTCCCGGAGCGCATACACAAGAAAAAACCCTGGACGAATTAAATAATAATCTTAAAGAAGTGATAAAGATGCTTCTTATCGATGGTGAACCGGATTTAGATACGGAATTTATTTAAGGCATTAAGTTCACAAGAGGCAGGGATTCTGAAATTAGAATAATTAACTGATAAATTACAACCTGACAATAAATTTACAAGAAGCAGCTCCGCGTTTAACGCTCTGAAGTAGTTCAACTTCCACGGACTTATCTGCGGCTGTCTCAAACATTTCCAGAATCCAGCCTTGTGAGCAGTAACAGTAAGTTTCAGGCAATCTATCCGGTCCTTCAGCTACTAATTCGCAGAGACACTTATTCCACTCTAAATGTACAACATTGCCTTCAATGTAGTTGTTTTCTTTTCCCAGGTCTTTTGCAAGGATTTCCACCATCTTTTTAACATTACCCTTACATGATTCAGCCAGCCGGATCGCTCCGCGGCGGGCGCAGTCCCGTCCACAGGATTCCATTAGTTTTATCCTTGTTTTTTCATCGAACTGTTGTTTAAGATTTTCCATGAGCGATTTGATCCAGTTTTCCTTAAATTTCTGATGCGGGTCTTTAGGCTTTTGCCCTGATTTTCCCTTACCGGATTGGGCTAATGTCTTGCTTCCGTTAAACATAAACATACCCCCTGCGGCTAATCCCATTTGTAATGTTTTTTTTAAAAATTCTACTCTTTTCATTTTATCCACCTTTAAAATAAACATTGATGCGCTGTCGCGTTCAACAAACTATGCACGAATGTGTCCCGTACTTCGGGAAAAGTTTTGTGTTTTTTTTATCCATTCATAGCCCCTCCCTAATACAATACAATAGGGAAGGGGACAAGATACTTCCAAGTCCCGAAAATTCGGGATTAGGGGGTGAGTTGAAAACTTTCATATAAACTCTCTGAAGATTAAGTTTAAGTGAATTTAAGCAATTCGGCAGTTTATCTGCAAATGTTATAACATAAAAAGTAATTAGTTAGTATATTTAGAAACATTCCAAAACATCCACCTGACAATCGATAGGGAAAAAAAAGTAAAGAAATGGATATACAAAAAGAAAAATAAATTAGTTAAGTTGAAAAATTCTGAATGGATAGATTTAATCATTAATTTTGAGTATTAAAATTTCTCAACATCCTAAAGTGTCGGAATTCCACACCTGAGGCGGGCATAGAGGGATGACGCTTCAGGTATATTTTCCAACTGTAAGTGTGGTTGTATTTACCTGGCTTTTTTTCTATGGTTAGGGTTAATATTTAGTCTGCCATGTAATCCGTAAAATTTTTTCAAATTATAAAACTATTGAAGGAACTCGGATTTTTAACTATATTGCAAATAGTTAAAAAAAGTCAAAATATAACAAGGTCTTGTGTAATGAATGTGTTAAAAACCAGAAATAAATTAATAGATGAAATCTCAAGAATACCTGATGAAAGGCTTCCCGACATTTATAATCTAATCCACTATTTTCGTTTAGGTTTAAATGTTAAAGAAAAAAATTCTGATAGAATATTAAAATTAGCTGGAAGTTGGAGGGATATGCCGGAAGAAGATTTTGATGATTTTTTAGAAGAAATTAGAACTCGCCGTAAAAATGCCTTTTTATCCAGGAGAAATCGTGAAACCAGCATTGATTGATACAGATATTATTTCTCATTATCTCAGAAATCATCCAATTGTAATAAAACGTTTCAAAGAATACCTCAAAGAACATCATATTGTAAATTTCAGCATTATATCCTATTATGAGATATTAAGTGGTTTGAAATACAAAGATGCATGGAAACAATTGAAATCATTTCAAGAATTTGCCGAAAATAGCCGGGTATTACCTGTTGCTGAGTCTTCGATAGAAATATCTTCGGAAATTTATGCAGATTTACGAAGAAGAGGTGAATTGATCGATGATATTGATATTCTAATTGCTAGGATTGCGCTGGCAAATAATCTTGTTATTGTAACACACAATGTTTCCCATTTTGATAGGATTGAAGGGCTTGATGTGGATGATTGGGCAGTTGCCTGAAATTTAATTGTGTGAATAATTCTAAATTCAAATACTTTGTCTTTCAAGACACATTTATTCAATAATTGAGTTATTTCCCGCTCGAAGTTTATTCTTTTTATTTGTATTAAGCGGAATTCGAGTCGGAATTACAACGCCTCGTGTTCCTTGATCCGTGGGGTGGCGTATGTAAATATTTAAGGATTAAAAAATGTCCGGTAATGTAACTATATCTAAAAAATTTGACTTTTCCGCCAGCCACCGCTGCTGGAAGGAAGACTGGACAACGGAAAAAAATCAAAAGTGGTTTGGTGTCAATGACAGCCCTTACGGGCATGGACATAACTATGAGTTGCATGTTACCGTTATCGGCTCTATTGATCCGCAAAGCGGGATGATCATTAATTTATCAGAGCTTAAAGAAAAGGTTAATGAAATTTTAGATCAGTTTGATCATAAATTTCTAAATCATGATACCCCGTACTTTAATGATTTAGTGCCAACGACTGAAAACGTTGCGCGTATACTGTTTCAATTAATCGATAAAAAATTGTCCGGTTATAAAACTCTGCGGCTTAAAAAAGTACGCTTATATGAACGTCACGATTTATATGCCGATGTTTGGCGGGATACGGAATGAAACTCAATATAAGTTTTACGCATCTTTACTCCTTCAGTGCGGCGCATCGTTTATATTCGCCTGTTTTTTCCGATGAAAAAAATTTGCAGGTTTACGGTAAATGCAATAATCTCTATGGACACGGGCATGATTATACGGTCGAAATTACAATAAAAGGCGAGCCGGATAAGGAAAGCGGAATGATCATACCGTCAACAGAAATGAATTCCGCGGTCAATAATTTATTAAGTGAATTGAATTATAAACATTTAGATAAAGAGACGCCATTTTTTTTGCAGCATGTATCAACAGGGGAAATAATCATTCAATTTTTATGGGATGAATTAAACAAGCGAATCCCAAACAGGCTGCTTTACCACATCAAATTATGGGAAAGTAATAATAATTATTTTGAGATTGGGGAGGATATTTAATCATGAAAAGTATGGAATCGGCTGTTAAAACAATTATAGAGGAAATAGGCGAAGACCCCGAACGTCAGGGATTGCAGCAGACGCCTTTCCGGGTTGCAAAGATGTACCGCGAAGTAACTAAAGGCTATCATCAGGATCCACTAAAATTAATAAACGGCGCAATATTCGACGTTAAATATGACGAGATGGTTGTTGTAGCCAATATTGAATATTACAGTCTTTGTGAACATCATCTTTTGCCTTTTTTTGGCGTGGCGCATGTCGGTTACATTCCTAATGGTAAAGTGGTGGGCTTAAGCAAAATCCCCCGTTTGGTTGATATGTTTGCCAACCGTTTACAGATACAGGAGGTTATGACTCAGCAAATCGCAGATACTTTAAATCAGGCGTTAAAGCCTGACGGCGTGGGCGTGGTTGTAGAAGGTAAACATATATGTACAATGATGCGCGGCGTACAAAAAGACCAGGCAAAAATGATTACCTCGGCGATGTTGGGATCTTTTAGAGATGATGAAAAAACACGGGCGGAGTTTTTAAGTTTAATACGGAGTAAAAGGGTTAATGAATTCTAAATTAGCCGTTGTAACGGGCGCCGGACGCGGCGTCGGCGCAGCTATAGCAAAAAAGCTTTCCCAAAATGGTTATACTGTTTTATTATTAGCGAGAGCGGAAACAGAGTTGAATCGTGTTGCACAAAACATAAAAGCCGAAGGCGGAAAAGCGCATACATTGGCTATAGATTTAACTAAGGAAAACGATTTGGATAAAGCAGCCGCCTTTGTCGACGCTTTTGACGGTAAGCTGTCCCTGCTGGTTCATAACGCCGGAATAGCTAAAATCGGTAAAATTGAAGAAACGTCCTTAAAAGATTGGCGGGAAACGCTGGATATTAATCTTACCGCTCCATTTTTACTTACTCAAAAATTGATTGGTAAAATGGAATCCGGCAGCCAGATTATTTTTATTAATTCAATTGCCGGAAAGCAGGCTTTCCCTGAATGGGGCGCTTACAGCGTTTCTAAATTCGGATTAAAAGCCTTTGCCGATACGCTGCGCCGGGAAACACAAAATAAAGGAAGTCGGATCGTAGCCATGTCGTT
>JAUXGF010000011.1 GCA_030622395.1 Calditrichaceae bacterium | reverse complement strand
CTCCTGCGGAGTGGCGCGATCCCGATTTACAGGCTGTTGCAGAATACCCAAAATGTCATTTCGAACGGAGTGAGAAATCTTACATCCCCTGGAATTATTGAAGTTACAGATTTCTCCCTTCGCTCGCGCCATAGGGCGTCCCTGTGGGAAAATGACAAGAATTTGTTTTTTAGTTTAGACACTTAGTAAGAAATAAGAAATCTTGTATTTTAATCTTTAATCTTTTCACGCAGTGCCCCCTACGGGGAATCTTTTTTCTTACTTTCTACTTTCTACTTCCCACTTCCTACTTCTCGCGCAGCGACCCCTTTCACGAAGTGATCCCGATTATTCGGGGCGGGGCTACTTTTCGTGTTCCTTTATAATCTCATCCATGCGTTTATTATCTTCAACGCCGTTCTCATCAAGCTTATGATAAGTACTGCCGTAGCCTTTATCCTGCCGGACTTGATTTAGTTTATTTTTTTTCATGTACAATTCGGCTAAACTTTCCGGATCCAATCCGACTAACTGACATTTGCTGACCCAAAAATGAAGCTCGTCAATAAGTTCGATGCGGATATTATCCCAGTCAATATCGGACATATCTTTCCACCATTTCCAGGGCAGGGAATCTTCAAGCTCAATGGATTCGTGTATTTGCGCCCGGTTATAATTTAAAAGCCAATCGATACGTTGTTTAACCGTTTCGGAATCCTGGTTTTTTTGACTGCATAATCTGTCGTAGTCTAATTTATGCCGGTCTTTTAAGATGCGTTTATTCAGTTCATATTGTTTATCAAATATTGTTTTCAACAAATCCATCATAATATACTCCACTGTTTTTTATGAAAGCATTCAGCTATCAGCTATCAGCAATCAGCAATCAGCATTAAGTTTAAGAGGCTGTTTGCTGAGCGCGATATTGAATGTAAGTTTATATGAATTTTCAAATACTTATCTTTTATGAAATCCTCGTCAATTGTAAATTAATCTTCAAAATTAGTCTTGATAAACAAAAAACGGGTCTCGGTTTGTCTTTTTATAAAAAGACTGAAGTATCCCGGTTTTTCTTTTTCAATTAAATTAAAATTAATTTTTACATCTTCCAAATCATTAATTGTTTGATCGTTAATTTTTAGGATTAAATCGCCGATTCTCAATCCCGCCACATCAGCCCATCCGGCTCGTTCGACTTTCGATACCCAAACTCCGTCAGTATCTAAATCTAACTGTTTAGCCAAAATTATGTCCTGGGTTAATTCCTTAACGCTTAATCCAAAAGTAGAATTGGAAACTTCATCAGCTAAAAACTGGCTGATTGGAGTCTCGCCCAAATTAACTTCGATTTCCATATATTTTCCATTACGGAAGATTTTAAAAGTAACCCGTGCAACTTTTTGCCCACGGATCAATTTTCTAAAAACTTTAAGGTCGTTTATCTGTTCAGCCGAAATCTTAATATCATTTATAGACGTCACAATATCACCGGACATTAAACCTGCTTTTTGCGCGGGCGAGTCTTTTAATATAGTATTGATTAATACGCCTTCAAGTTCTGTCTTGTTGTAATATTCCGCCATATCCCTGGTAAAAGGCTGCATGTAAATACCAAGCCACTTTTTCCGGGCGGTTTCCTTTTCTTTATAAACCGGCGGGTTGGCAATTAATTCTTTGAATGTTGAATATGGAATAATTTCGGCGGGGGAGGCCGAAGGTACGTCGCTAAACTCAATCGGGCTGAAATTCATATTCGTCGAAGAGCGCATAATGCCGACAGCCTTTCCCTTAATATTTAAAACCAGACCAAATCTGCAAAGCGACATTGATGTATTTTCACAAAGATACTTCTTAGTTGGTTTTGTGATAATTGCATTTATAAGCCGTTCGTTAACCATTATTTCGTAGTCATATCGTTTGTTAAGATGCTGAATAACTAAAGCCATGCTCCCTAAATTCAGGTCAGGTTTATCGCTAAAATGAATAGGCAGTATTTCAGGTTTTTCTTTTAGTTTAATGAAGGCTAATTTTTTATCATCATCTTTCCCTATAAAATCAGCCGGCTGATAATCTTTGTCCTGAAATTTAACGCGTATATTAGTAGGTTTTTGAGCCCTGCTGAAAATAGACGCCGCTGAAGTGAATTCCAGACTCGCTTTAAATATGGAAGATGATGTAATGATCAATCCTGATTCATTAACTAATAACCCGCTAAGCTGTCTTTTTATGCGGCTTTTCTCGACGATTGATTCGGAAGAAATAATTTGTTCGTAATACTCGATAAGTACCACTTTGTCGCGGATATTGGCGATTGCTTTTTGCCAGTCGTTAGTATCAGCCGACACGACTGTATAAAATAGAAGGATTAAATAAATTGTTATTCTGATAATTTTAGTCATTATTATTTGTCTCCTTTAATCAATGCATAGAGTCTGCGTTGGGCATACTTTAAAAACAGCATATAGGATTTTTTACTATTTTCAATATATTGCGCATATTTCTTTTTAAAATCAGCTAAATCTTTTATTTCCTTTCCATCTATCAAGGTAAGGATATAACCTTTGCTTATATCCGCTTCATCTGCTTTGCTTCCACGGCGAACACCGGAAATCAAAACTCCTTTATCCGATTCCAATTGAAAATTTTTAACGATACGGGGAGTAATCTCTTTAACTGAAAGTCCCCATTCATCGCATTGAAATTCATTGCCTGTAAATTTGCCCTGTTTTTGGGTAATTAACTCAACTTTTTTCTTGCCCTTTTCAGTAAGCACATCAAAAACAATTTTGCTTTTGATCGGTAAGTTGGAAACAAGCAGCCGTATTTTAGGAAGTTCTTCCTGATAAATCGCGGATACCGGTTTACCATTAACAGCGGTAATTACATATCCCGGCTTAAACCCGGCTTTTTCCGCAGGTGATTTTTTTTCAACATTAGCAATCAAAACGCCTTCTAAATCAGGCTGCTTTTTATATTTTCGGTATTCTCTGATTTCCTGCCAACCAATGCCAATCCATGAGCGTTCTACTTCACCGTGTTTCCTAATTTGGTCGATTACATATTTTACTGTATTGATCGGAATGGCAAATCCCAAATTCTCGCCAAAAAGAACGCTGCGGGAATTAATACCAATTACATTACCATTTAAATCGATCAGAGGTCCGCCGCTATTGCCCGGATTAATTGCCGCATCTGTTTGAATCCATAAATTGAAAGGAGAGATCATTTCACCGATATCGTCAAAATACCGCTCAACTGAACTGACAACCCCCATCGAAAGCGAGCGTGAAAGTCCTAATGGGGAGCCTAAAGCTAAAACGACTTGCCCGACTTCTATATCTTCGCTGCCACCCAATTTAGCGTAAGGAACTTTAGTGAGTCCGGCTTTTTCCAGGTTAAGTTTAAGTACAGCCAAATCCGTCCACGGATCCAGTCCAACCACTTTGGCTTCTAATTCGTGTTTGGAAGAAAGTGTGCAAATTACAAAGCGCGCCTTCTCAGCCACATGATTATTTGTAACTACATAACCGTCCGGGCTGATAATAACACCGCTGCCTGTAACCTGAAGTTTACGCTTTTCACCCGAAGTAAAAATTTCTTTAATCGGCTGTATGTGAACAAGAGCCGGGAACACCTTTTCTTTTGCTAAAAAAATTTGCCGGCTTAACGTCTTTTGTGCGTAAAGAGTTGAAATAGAGATGATTATAAAAAAGATTAGTTTGTTCATATTGAAATCCTTTTATTATTGTTTGATCTGCCTTCCAAGCAGCGATTCAATTCGTTTGATTTTTTTATTAATGCGGCTCTGCACACCTTTGCGAAAATCAATTTTTATTGATAAAGATATGCGGCTGCAATCCTTTTCAAGTTCATTAAAGCAGTCTTTTACAACGTTCATAACTTCGTTATAATCTCCTTCCAAAACAGTGCCCATTGGATTAAGCCTGTATGTCACCCCGCTTTTGTCAATAATATCAATAATCCGCGCCACATAAGCGCTGAGACTTTCGCCTTTATCAAGAGGGATAATACTAAATTCGAGTAAAACCATAATTTTAACCTATGATATTAACAAATTTTAGGGTATATGTCGAATAGTGTGAGTAATTTCTAATTGTCTTTGCCCATTTGTCATTTCGAATCCCGACGCTTTGGGAGGGTGAGAAATCTTACTACTCAAAATCAAAGATTAAATCTCTCTATTCAGGATTTTCAGCCTAATGTGCCTGAACGAAAACTAGCCAAAACTGTCATTTTCCCACAGGGACTCCTGCAGAGTGGCGCGATCCCGATTTATACGCCAGCGGGCGCATTCACCAATCAGCGCAATCGGGAGAAAAATATTACAACCCTTGGGATTATTTAAGTTACAGATTTTTTCCCGAACCATCGGGATCGAAATGACATTTGCTATTTTTAATTATTATATTTACACACACAAATCGACATAGAGCCAAGTTTTATTTAACAGCAAAAAATTAAATTACGAATAATAAGTAACAAATCCCAAATAAATTGCATGACCAAATTATTAAATTCCAAAAGCTTTGTTGCGCCAGAACAGGATAGATTCGTGATTTGTTGGAGAATTTTTATTTTTGATATAAATTTTAACTGTGAGGTTTTTCTTCAGCCAAAGATTTGTAATTGGCAAGTAAACGAACTGCGCGAAACAAGATTATAAAATATATTAAAACCAGACCCAATAAAATCCCCATTCTTTGATGCATTGGAATCATACGATTCCAATGCAGAAAACCATTTAAAAAAATAAGCACAAATAAAAATGTTAACAATCCTACAAAATAATTAAGTTTTTTTAATTGTTCGGGATTTTTATACTCTTCTTTAAAATCTGAAACCATAATAAAAAAAGTAACAACGCTGATCAATACAGCCAAAATAAATTTTGTCGCAGCCATCCAATCAAATAATTCAAAAATAAAAAAACTGAAAATAAATGTTAAAACCGGCAGCATATCCATCAATTTATTGTTTTGTTGCTTATCCATATTTAAATCCGATATTTAATTGTTTTATTGTATAGTTCCGATCCCGATTAATCGGGATGAAATGTATTATTAGAATAGATACTGGATGCTGGGCGCTGGTAGAAGCTTAGCGTAGATTCCGGCTTGTCGGAAATACTGGATAAAGAAGCTTGATCATCCCCGCATCCGGAAATCGGTAATCAGTGACCGGTAATTCCGCAAGGGCGTCCCGATCGGGACGCTCCGCTCCATCCAGCATCCAGCATCCAGTAACCAGTATCAAGTATCCCCGCAAAAGCGGGATTTACGCTCGGTTCCAACAAGCGTCTATTTCGCTTTAACTTTGAAATTGTTACCTAAGAACACTAAAATCATAAGACATTATACTTTTTTATTCCACTATAAAATTCGATTGTTAAAACTTTAATCATGCCTGTAATTGGGACGGCTAAAAGCATTCCCAGTATGCCGAAAAACTGTCCGCCGACAATAACGGCAAAGACGACAATTAAAGGATGCAGATCAACGCTCTTAGCAACAACCAGCGGCTGAATGATGACATTATCCAAAAGCTGAATTATAGCGAAAGCTAAAATCACAAGAAGAACATCCTGTCCGCCCCCGCCAAACATTAATACTACAAAAACTGCGGGTATGGCGCCGGCAATCGGCCCGACATAAGGGATCATATTTGCCAGACCGGCAAAAATTCCAATCATTAAAAAATAATTAACGCCAAGAATCCAAAGCGCTATAATAGAAAGAACTCCTACCGTTAAGGCGTCAAAAAACTGCCCCCGTAAATAGCCGCCCAACTGATGATCAATCTTGTAAAGAATATTTAAGATCATCTCGAAGTAACGATTAGGAATTACGCTTACCAAAGCTTTTTTCATTTCATGACCGTCCTTTAACAGAAAAAAAACAGCAAAAGGGATGATGACCAGAGTTGTAATGACAGAAAAAACGCTTCCTATAATTGAAAATATTTTATTAGAAAGGTCGATCACTAATTCGCTGATTTTACTCTGAATATCTAAATTTTCAGTTGCCGGAAGTGGGATATTATTTTGGATAAATTTCTCAATTTGATTGAAGTATTGTTCGGATGAGCCTGATTCAATTCCCTGCTTGATATTGGAAAGTTCGTTAATCAAAGGCGGCGTTAAATAGGAAACGATTACCGCAACAACAGCGGCAATGGCTAAAAAAATAACAATTGTGGATTTTGTTCGGGATAATCCTTTATATTCAAAATAACTTGCAACAGGGTCTAATATGTAAGCGATTAATCCGGATATAATTATAATAGTAATCGTTGAACTCAGGATATATAATAGCCAGCCAATCACTGCCAGAATTATAATAGTTACAATAAGTTTTAAAAAACGACCTATCGTATAGTCCATCTATTTACCCTTTTTTTGTTTTGATTTTTTTCCAAGTCGTTTAATTTAAGCTTAAGCTCTCGATTTTCTAAAGTGCCCTGCCGTAAGCGTTTGGCAATTATTTGAGCTAAACATTTTAAAACTTTGTTTCCTGTGCGCGGTTTCGTTTCCAAAAGACCAAACAGATCGGGTTGAAAAAACCCGAGTATTTGCGACGGCTCGTATGAAATGGCTGAAGCAGTTCGGGGAATTTCTAATAGCAGCGCCATTTCGCCGAAGAAATCGCCTTCCGTTAAAACAGCTAATAATTTTTGTTCTTTGCCGGCATTAATATAAACCTTGCCGGATTCAATAATATACATTCCAAATCCAGGCTCATTTTCATTAAAGATTGCCTCGCCGGCTTTATAGGTTCGGCGGTGCAGAATGCGCTCTATTGCTTTAAGTTCTTTTTTATTTAAGTCTTGAAAGATAGGCACGTGTTTTAAAACTGTATAAATGTTTTTTGTTTGCTTGGTTTCCTTTCGGAAAATATTGCTCCAATAGCTGTCGTCTTCCATAAAGCCTCCACATTACGGGCTGAATATTTTTTAATAATTCAAAGTTTTAATATAATTCAGCGCTAATATTATGGCAAGAATTATATAGATAAAGTGATTATAGTTTTGAAATTAAGTTATAAAAAGTTAAATTACAGGCTAAATAAAACATTTATTAAGGAGCGCATCATGAGATTTATTAAAATTATTCTATTTGTTGTTTTAACTGTTAATATTATTTTTGCACAGGATAAGGCTGAATATCAAAAGAAATTTATTTGGGATAAGGAAAAAGATATCCTCACCGGCGATTTCTCGAAAATAAAAAGACCGCAATTAAAAGATTTTAAAACACAGGCATTTCATTTTGAACCGATACGCCAGGATACTGCCGGAACATGTTGGGCATTTTCCACAACATCGTTTTTTGAGTCGGAGATATACCGCTTACATTCAAAAAAAATTAAGTTATCCGAAATTTATACTGTTTACTGGGAATATATTGAAAAAGCGCGGCGTTTTGTCAAAGAAAAAGGAGATTCGAAGTTTGCGCAAGGGTCTGAGGCAAACGCTGTTTTGGAAAGAATTAAACAATACGGATGTGTGCCGCAAGAAGTATATACAGGATTAATCAATGGACTAAAGAAGCATAACCACGATAGTCTTTATGATGAAATGGATGATTATCTCCAATTTATAGAAAAAAATAATTATTGGGATGAAAAAATTGTATTAAACAATCTAAAACAAATTTTAAATAAATATATCGGTAAACCGCCCGCTAACTTCGATTATCAGGGTAAATCGTACACGCCGGTAAGCTTCCGCGATGAAGTTTGTCAACTTAACATGGACGATTATGTTGATTTTATGTCGACTTTAAAAACCCCTTTTTATACAACCGGCGAATTTGAAGTTGAGGATAACTGGTGGCACAGCGATGTTTACCATAACATCCCGCTTGATGTATTTTACAAAGCGATTAGA
Organism: Calditrichaceae bacterium; assembly: GCA_030622395.1. Classification (GTDB taxonomy): domain Bacteria; phylum Calditrichota; class Calditrichia; order Calditrichales; family Calditrichaceae; genus JAUXGF01. The sequence goes on along the minus strand of JAUXGF010000011.1, from coordinate 6,215 downwards.
AATGCGATTAAAAACGGATATTCGCTAGAAACCGGCGGCGACGTCAGCGAACCGGGTAGAAACCGCTGGGAAGATATTGCTATTATTGTACCATGGGATTTAGCGCAAAAAGACATAAACCAGTATTCACGCGAATTACGGATTTATAATAAAACAACAGATGACGATCACGGTATACATCTTGTCGGTTATGCAAAAAAAGGCGGGCGCGATTGGTTTTTGATTAAAGATTCGGGTTCCAGTGCGCATTATGGGGAATACAAAGGTTATTTCTTTTTTAGGGACGATTATATCAAATTAAAGATATTGACTTTTATGGTTCATAAGGACGCGGTTAAAGATATACTTAAAAAGTTTGATTAATATTTTAATTTAGCGGAGCTGATTCTTGTTTTTTTAAAAATATTCAACGTAATTCAACCTGATCTCTCTGCTGGAGTAAGGATACAGATTATTATTCTTTAAAATATTTTTCCAAATAAAATCAATAAAAAATCTTCCGTCCAAAGACCATTTTATACCGGCGTTGAGATATCCTTTCCCTTTGCCTATGCCGTTATCTTTGTTATCGTTTATTGCAAGATCGTACTCAGCGGATATGCCTAATTCATCATTTATGCTTTTCTCAAAACCAAGATAACCGTTAATGTCTTTATCGCCGTCATTATTTTCAAAGCTGTAATTTACCCCGGCATGAATCGCAAATGTCCCCAGGAAAAAGTAACTTTTACTTATAGAGGCATACAAACCTTTCGATTTTTCCAAATATCGTTTCAGCGAATCTACATACACTCCTTTGCCCTGGTTGTCGTAGCCAATACAAATAGCGGGAAACGTTTCCTGCTCATTAAATAATCGATAGCGGATATTTACTCCCACCCGCGGGTTCCAATCTACAGGTCCCGTGCCGATTATATTCGTTCCGCCGTAAGAGATCCCAAACATTATTCTATTTGTAACCCCAACTTCCATTAAACCCAACAACCCGCCGTTGTGGTAAACATTCAAGCCGGTTAAAAAACTTCCTTTATCCAAGAGAGCGGCGGTTGGGCAGTCAATTATATTAATTGATTGTATAGTTTGAACGTCCTGGGCGTTTAGATTAATACAAATGATTGATACTAATAAATAGATATATTTTTTTTTCATTTGACGTTTCCTGTTATTATATTCAACGGAATATTTTAAGATAACAGTCAGCGGAGATTATTGTCAAGTAATTATTAAATCAAAAAGAATTATACTCTGAATTATTCATAATATGAAATCATTTTCATCCCAATTAATCATGGATTGATGATTAGCGATTTTAAAAGAATTTCTAAATCTATCTAAAACATTTTTAATTTTAATAATGATTATTAAATCCCAAAATACGTTCTGTATAATCGGAACAAAAATCCCAATGGCTTTAAAAATTTATACCACTCAGTAATGAATCGTTTTGAATTTTTTTAATTGTGATTTATTATTTTACAATTCATTCCGATAATCAAGATTAGTTTTGCGATATTATAATATAAAATCGTTGGATTTTGTTCTTAAATAATCTTAGAATACTTCCACAAAAGGTTGGGACACATTGCACATTATTTATTGCACAGTCAAGCCATGCGGGTTTATAAATAAACAGGGATAGATATTTCATGTACAATTTTACCGGTTATGGCTTGACACTCATTCACTATTATACTAAATTTTGATTTAAAAATAGCTTGAAAATATTTTAGGAAAATATAAATGAAGAATAATTTTACCAGCCGCGTTCAAAAAGTGATCAGATATTCAAAAGAAGAAGCCATGCGGCTCGGTCACGACTATATAGGCACTGAACACTTACTGCTTGGAATAATAAAAGAAAACGAAGGCATTGCCGTCAAAATATTACAGAATCTCGGATGTGATTTAAATAAACTAAGAAAAGCAGTAGAAGATTCGACAGCTCCATCCGGCGGCACCATGACCATCGGCAACCTGCCGCTTTCCAAGCGCGCCGAAAAAGCATTAAAACTGACTTATATCGAAGCAAAAAATTTCAAGAATGACGTCATCGGCACCGAACATTTACTTCTTTCAATATTAAAAGAAAAAGATAGTTTAGCCGCCCAAATTCTTATCACATTTAATATTGATTATTCAAACTGCTACAATGAGCTTGAAAATATATTAGCGGGAAAACCAACCCTGCCTGTTCCCAAACAAACTGCAAAGAAAACTAAAACGCCCGCTTTAGATCATTTCGGGCGTGATCTTACACAATTGGCGGTTGATGGTAAGCTTGATCCGATCATTGGAAGGGATAAAGAAATTCAACGAGTGGCGCAAATATTGAGCAGGAGAAAAAAGAATAATCCTGTTTTGATTGGAGAACCGGGCGTCGGTAAAACCGCCATTGCCGAGGGTTTAGGTTTAAGAATTATTCAGAAAAAAGTATCGCGGGCGCTGCATAACAAACGCCTTGTCTCACTCGATATGGGTTCTATCGTTGCCGGAACAAAGTATCGCGGACAATTTGAAGAACGAATGAAAGCAATTATGACTGAACTGGAAAAAGCGGAAGATGTGATTTTGTTTATAGACGAGCTTCATACAATAGTAGGGGCTGGTGGAGCTTCCGGGTCGCTTGACGCTTCAAATATGTTTAAGCCCGCCCTGGCAAGAGGTGAACTGCAATGCATAGGAGCCACCACTTTGGATGAGTACCGCATGTATATCGAGAAAGACGGCGCTCTTGAAAGACGTTTCCAAAAAGTGATGGTTGAACCAACTACAGCCGAAGAAACATTGGATATATTGAATTCCGTAAAAGACCGCTATGAAGCGCACCATAATGTTTTATTTTCAAATGAGGCAATCGAATCTATTATTAAATTATCCGAGAGATATATTACTGATAAGAATTTTCCTGATAAAGCCATCGATGTTTTAGATGAAACGGGTTCTCGCGTACATCTCGCTAATATCAATGTTCCGAAAGAGATTTTAAATTTAGAAGATGAAATTGAACGCGTTAAAACAGAAAAGGAATCGCTGGCTAAATTGCAGGATTTTGAAAGAGCCGCAAAATTACGCGATATGGAACGCAGTTTAGGCGAAAAATTGGAAAAAGAGCGCATTCGTTGGGAAGAATCCGAAGAAAGCCGCACCGCAACTGTTACCGAAGATGACATTGCCGCCGTTGTTTCTATGATGACAGGCATTCCGACACAAAGGATTGCAGCCGGCGAATCTGAGAGACTTCTGGATATGACAAAGAATATAAAAAAGATAGTAATCGGTCAGGATGAAGCTGTTGAGACGATCTCTAAAGCTATCCGGCGGGCAAGAGCAGGGTTAAAAGATCATCACCGCCCAATCGGATCATTTATATTTTTAGGACCGACCGGCGTTGGTAAAACCTATCTTGCTAAAGAGTTGGCCAAATACCTGTTCGAAAGTTATGATTCCTTAGTGCGCGTCGATATGAGTGAATATATGGAAAAATTTACAGTTTCCCGTCTTGTGGGCGCTCCTCCGGGCTATATTGGCTATGAGGAAGGCGGAACTTTAACGGAAAAAATCAGACGTCATCCTTATTCAGTTATTCTGTTAGATGAAATTGAAAAAGCGCATCCCGACGTTTTTAATATCCTGCTTCAAATAATGGATGAAGGACAGCTCACGGATTCTCTGGGACATAAAGTCGATTTCAAAAACACTATTTTAATAATGACCTCTAATATTGGGGTTAGGGATTTAAAAAATATATCCAGTTATGGTTTTACAGATACTAAAATTGATGATAAATATGAAAATATAAAAAAGAAAATTTCTGAAGAATTAAAACGGACTTTCAACCCGGAATTTCTTAACCGTTTGGATGATACTGTATTTTTTAAACAGTTCGATACCGAGGATGCCGCTAAAATAGTCAAATTGTCTTTGGATGAATTACTTTTAAAATTAAAAGAACGGAATATTAAATTTCAATTAACCGAAGGGGCTAAGAAATTTTTAACTGAAAAAGGATTCGACCCCTTATATGGCGCCCGGCCCTTGAAAAGAGCCATTCAGAAATTAATTGAAGATCCAATTGTAGACAAACTTCTAAAAGGCACGTTTAATGACGGTAGTATCATCCAAATTAAAATGAAAAATAAAGATGAGCTTAGTCTTACAGAAATAGACCGTAAAGAAGATAGTACAAAGGATGTAGAAATAAAATAGAGCCGCTATACCGCTTTAAAAATCGGGAATACAGCCGGCTGATAAATCTATTACAGCTCAGGTAATTTTTACTTGGGCTTTTTTTATCTTACGGTTATATTCAAACACTAAATAATGACAAACTTATTATCAGGAGTTTGTATGCAGTTAAAAATTGATTATTCAAATGTAATGAACGCCAATATTGGCGCTAAGCATGGATTAGCCGAATCTGATTTTGATAAATTAATTCCTGCCGGAAAAAAAATATTGCAGGATTTAAGGCAAAAAGCCAAAGATAACAAATTAGGGTTTTATAAACTGCCTTCCCAGTTTGATATAGCCGATGAATTGGAATCGTATGCTTCTGTTGTTAAAAAGCGTTTTGAAAATTATGTGCATATTGGCATCGGCGGATCCGCTTTAGGGTCGATTGCCTTGCAGAATTCATTGCTTGATTCTTATTATAATTTGAATAACAGTCCCAAAATGTTCTTTCCTGATAATGTCGATCCCGATTGGTTGAATGACCTGGTAAAAAATATTGATGTTTCAAAAACATTGTTTCATATAGTTTCCAAGTCTGGGGGAACCGCTGAGACAGCGGCGACAACTTTATATTTTATGAAATTTTTGACCGATACATTGGGCGATAATTTCTATAAAAATTTACTTTTTACTACTGACCCTGTAAAGGGCTTGCTAAACCAAATTGCCCGCGAATATCCGATTAAATGTTTTCGTATCCCGCCAAGCGTCGGCGGAAGATTTTCAGTTCTGTCATCCGTAGGTTTGATCTCCGCGGCGATTGCCGGTATTGATGTAAAAAAACTGCTTTCCGGAGCGGCTGAAATGGCTGAAAAATGTGATAATGAAAATTTGAAAAAGAATCCGGCATTTATATATGCAGCTATACATTACATTTATATGACACGCGGGAAAAACATAAGCGTGATGATGCCCTATAGTAATAAGTTGCGCGATATGGCGGATTGGTACCGTCAGTTATGGGCGGAAAGTTTAGGGAAAAGGTATGATAACGAAGGAAATGTTGTTGAAGTCGGACAAACGCCGGTTAAGGCTTTAGGGACGACTGATCAACATTCACAAGTTCAATTATATGTAGAAGGTCCTAACGATAAATTGATCACTTTTTTAGAAGTCGAAAAGTTTAAAGAAAATCTACAATTAAAGAACCATTTTACTTATATTCATGAATTCGACTATCTGGCAGGCAAGACGCTGGGAGAATTATTAAACGCTGAAAAAATGGCTACCGAACTTGCCTTAAGCAACAATCACCGTCCTAATTTAACGATTAAATTTTCTGAAGTATCAGAAGAAAATATCGGCGCCTTTTTCTTTTTGTTAGAGGCAGCCACTGCTTTTGCCGGCGGTCTTTTAAATATTGACGCATTTAATCAACCTGGAGTTGAAGAAGGAAAAATAGCAACCTATGCCTTAATGGGGCGCAAGGGTTATGAACAAAAAAAGAAGGATATTGAAACTCTTTTTAATAAAAAACAAGCCTTTATGCTTTAAGTAATCTTTCTAAAAAGCTGTCAGCGCTCGGCTATCCCCGGCCCACAGGAACAGCTTCGGAGCAGACACGGCTTGCGCTGCCGCAGCCATTTTTAAAAATCCCCGCCAATAGCTGAAAAATCATCTTAAGTGATTGTTATCACTTAATTTTGGCGAGTGATGGAAGTCACTTACTTTTTATGAACAATTTTTATATATTGCCAACAGACGCCAACTTTAACTATAAAAAGGGGGAGTTATGGCTGGTTTAAATAAAAGAATATATGTGGGTGACGATAAATCGTTAGCCAGATATTTACATGACATTAGCACTCTGTCTCTAATTACTCCGGAAGATGAAGTTACATTAGCAAAACAAATTAAAAAAGGCGATCAAAGTGCGCTTACAAAATTAGTCAACGCTAATTTACGATTTGTAGTTAGTGTTGCAAAAAATTATCAGAATCAAGGATTATCGCTGAGCGATTTGATTAATGAAGGAAATGTAG
>JAUXGF010000070.1 GCA_030622395.1 Calditrichaceae bacterium | reverse complement strand
GCCGTAACAACTGTAATTGCCCGATGGTTTAAAGGAAAAGAACTTTCCTTTGCTTTTGGATTAAATTTAACAATTGCCCGATTGGGCTCTTTCGCCGCCTTAAATTCTCCAAGCTGGGCAAAGATGTTTTATAACAACTGGCAGCCGCCTCTTTTAATAGCTGTCGGAGCGGCGGTGATTTCAGTTTTAGCTGTTATCATTTACTGGACAATGGACGTCACCGCTGAGCGGAAATATACTTTGGGCTCCTTTGAAAAACAGGATGAGATTAACATTAGAAGCCTTTTTAAATTCAGCGCTTCGTTTTGGCTGATCACTTTACTTTGTGTAACGTTTTATTCCGCTATTTTCCCTTTCCAGACTTTTGCCGTGAAGTTCTTTATTTTGGAACATGGCGTAAGCCGCGAATACGGCGGATTCTTATCAAGCCTGCTTACTCTTTTCGCAATGTTCTTTACTCCCCTGTTTGGGCTGCTTGCCGATAAAATCGGCAAACGATCATTGCTAATGATGTTTGGCTCGATATTGCTTGTTCCTGTTTATTTAATAATGGCTTATTCAGATATTCATCTGCTCGTACCTATGGCAATTATGGGTATTTCATTTTCGCTTATTCCGGCGGTTATGTGGCCTTCGGTAGCGCTTATCGTTGATCAATCTAAATTGGGCACCGCTTATGGACTGATGACAATGATTCAAAATATTGGTCTGGCGGGATTCAATCTTTTAATAGGTTGGTCAAATGACTTTAGCGGCGGATACACTATGGGTATGTGGATTTTTTCAACGCTTGGTTTTGCAGGTTTGTTCTTTGCATTTTTATTAAGAAAAAAAGAACTGAGTCCCGATGGACATGGACTGGAACTCGGTATGAATGCACATAAGATGAAATAATAAAAAATCACAATTAACAAATTCAAAAATGATTCGGGAGCGGACTATTTTCAAGTTGACCCGTCGGGATATTTAAAATACTTTTATGCAGGGCAAAGCGAATGCGATTTCTTGGGGTTATAATCACATTAAGCGCAAAAGGATAAACGTGAAAATCGGCTTGATATCAGATACACATAATAAATTACCCGCGGCGGTTCTTGAGGTCTTTAAGGATGTACAGCAAATCATCCATGCCGGAGACATTGGCTCGGAGGATATTATTAATGACTTGAGTACAATCGCCCCGGTAAAAGCGGTTTACGGCAATATGGATACTTTCCCGCTTGTTAGCCGCTATAACCGGATAGATTTTTTTAAACTTGCCGCACGGACGATATGCCTTACGCACATTATCGGCACGCCTCAAAATTTTGCCTATCAATTGTTTAAAATGAATAAAAAAGCGGATATCGTTATATTTGGACATACGCATCAATATGAACATAAAATTTATAATAATATACATTTTATAAATCCGGGAAGTGCTTCTATGCCAAAGTATACAAAAAGCGGGACAGTGGCTATACTGAAAATATCCGACAAAGTAGTGGAAGTGGAATTAATACATTTGGATGAATAAAAAAAAGTCAATTCACTTGAATTGACTCCTTAAGGTATAAAAAAAATTATAAGTTAATCAAAGATATACGGTTATTATATCAACTTAACCATAAATCTCTTTTTCATTACATTTACAAACGCCTACATTGCGTTCAACAAAATGATAAGCGCCTTCTTTTTTTGACGACTCTAAATTAACAGATAATACATGCGTAAAAATTTCACCGCATACCGGGCATGCTTTCCCATGTTTTTCTTTTTTTGCCGTCTTACTTGCAAAATCCTGTCTCTTAGCCATTTATCCTCCAATCATTATTTTATTTTATACAATCCTTTAAATCGTCTTAACGCAAACGAAAGAATGTTGCAATAATCTATTAGACGATTTTTATGTTCATTATTATATTTATTAATTTCCTTGTGTTCAAGAGTCACCATGCCAATAGCTTCAGACTCTAACTGGAACGGTATCGACAAAAATGAGCGTAAATCATAATTACTTTTTTCCTCTTTGGAAAACCGCGGGACAAAAAACTCGCCCTTATCAATATCATCCAATAAATATGGTTTATTTTTTAATATCACCCAGCCGTTCAAGCCCTCGTCAAGCGCAAACTCATAACCGGTTTTAAACGGATCGTCAATGCCGATGGCTTTTTTAATTACAGCCTTATTAGATTTGTTATCATCCCGAATTTTTGTAGCTATGGTAAGCTTAGAAGCCTCAAATTCTTCCGTTAAAATTTCACAGAATTTATCAATACATTCATTCAGGCTTTGAGCGCTGTTTAGTTGATTTGCAATTTGCAATTTTTGCTCAATAATTTTGTATTCTTTTGCAAGCCCGCTATTTTGCAGCGCCGCGCTGATTATGGATAATGTATTATCATTAATACTTTTTAGAACCGCTGCGTCTTCGACATTAAAAAAGTCGGGTGTATCGGCGTCAAATATCCAATACAATTTTTCAGACGACTCAAAATCTGTAGTCAGCGCCAATAATGAGCTGGGTTTGTAATTCTGATCGCCGTAAAACGGCAGCACCTTTTCCGCAGGTTCGATATTATTTTCTATCAATATCTCTTCTTTACTGTCTATAATTGATGAAAAACCGGACGGGTCAAAATCAGAATGCCAGCTTAAACCCTGTTGTAATTGTTTATGCATCAGCCGGAGCGATCCCTCGCTGTTTTTATAGAAAAGATAGCCGTTATGCGGTAAAATAAAATTCCATATAATAAAAAACTGGTTGACTAAAAACTCGGCGTACTTTTTCTCGCTTTTTAATAAAACTGTCAATTGAGTCGGTTCTATGTCAAGGAACGCAAAAGAATTTTCTTTAGCTTGATTTTGATCATCAGTAGAAATTATTGTTGTTTCTAAATCAGCTTCCGGGCGGTTTTTCCACAGTTCGTATAAAAAATATGAAATGCAGGCAAAAATAACTATTTTTAGTAAAAAATTGCCGACAGTTCCTAAAAAAGAAAATTCAATAAAAATACCCGCTATTGTGAGCAGGTATAAATAAATATAATTATACACAGGAAAATATCCTTAATAAAAACAAAGAATTTAATCATAAAGAAAAGGAAAAACAAACTTTTTTAGGAGTATATGGATAATAGCTCGGTGAGGGTTGGAAGATTATGACCCAACCCTCACCCGAAATTGAAGTATTACATTATATGGTAAAACCTGATGAGTGAATAAACTATTGTACAAGTACGTAATTAGTGTCTGAACGAAAACACTTTTTCTTGTCATTTCGATCCCGATAAATCGGGAAGAAATCTGTAACTTCAATAATTCCAAGGGATGTAAGATTTCTCACCCGATAAATCGGGATCGCGCCACAGGCGTCCCTGTGGGAAAATGACAAAACAGCGCTTTTTCGTTCAGGCACTATTTAGACTGTTTAGTCATTTAACAAAAATCAAACCAATCATGCCTTTAAATATACTTTTTTAGAAATGATTGAATCGTTAGATCCGGTATGCCAAAATCTTACTGATCTACTAAAATGATTTTATCTTGATCTATATTTGTTGACTTGTCTCTTAAGGTGTCGATTTCTATAGGCTGTTTTAGTTTATTTGATTCTTCTTTGACTAAAGAAGTTTGTTTGCTTACAGAAATAGCGCCGGGTTTTGGGCTGCTTGGGCTGGATGATATTTTTACAGGAGGCTGCGGGTCAACAGAAATGTTTGCCGGCGTAAAGGAATCAGTCATAAAAAAGAAATAAGCGCAGGCAAGCGCCACAGCGCCGGATAAACCGTACGAAAGATTTCTAATTGAAATGACAGGCTCTTGTTCGCGCCGCTCGTTTATTATTTTAGAACGTAATTTTTGATCAAATTCTTCAGATGCAGCGACAGGAGAAACGTTTCTTAATTTTTGTGTTAAAAATTGAAGATTCGCATAAGTCTGTCGGCAAGCGGGACAGCCTTCAAGATGAGATTGAATTTTAGATTTAGTTTCAGGGTCTAATACGTCTTCCATATAAGCGGAAAGTAAATCTTTTACAGTATCGCAATAACTCATAGGCGATTTCTCCATATCTAAATGCATTGAACTTTTAAAATTGTAAAATTGATTGGATCATTACCATACTATTCCCGCCCGCTGTAAAGGATATTTATTGACGGCAAAGAAAAACGATCCAATGATATTATTATCAATTAATTTGTACCGTGCCGTTTTAATTTTTGATTAAACATCATTCATCAGATGCTTTAAATCTTCCTGTAATTTTAAACGCGCCCTGTTAACTCTCGATTTTACCGTGCCCAGCGGAATATCCGCTATCCCGGTAATCTCTTCATAAGAAAAGCCTTGAATGTCCCTGAGAACAATTACTTGTTTAAACTTGGGAGATAATTTATTTATGGCTTTTTGAATTATTTTATCCGTTATTACAGAATTGGCGTCCCTTTCCGGGCTGCCGCTCTCATCCGGAATCTCGTAATCCTTTTCAGTCGACATATAATGACTGATAGAAAACAGGCTGTGTCTTTTTCGTTTCCGTAATTCGGTTTTGGCTAAGTTCCCGGCTATTGTATAAATCCATGTGGAAAATTTAGCTATTTCTTTATAGTAATGTTTATTCTTAAATAACCGTAAAAATGTTTCCTGAACAATATCTTCGGCGTCGTTTTTTTCACCCAAAAATCGATATACAAAGTTTAGCAAAGGGTCTTTATAGCGTTTTACAAGCAAATCAAATGCGTAATTGTCGCCTTGTTGAAAACGGGCAATTAAAACCTCGTCCGTAGCTTCAATTCCTTGTTTAACCCCTGTTTCGGTTTTTATCATAATTTAAACGTTTCTTTAACACTAATTAAATTTAGTAAGTTCCAATTTTTATTAATCTTTTGGATTATTTTTTTTATACTCAAACCCCGAATCATCGGGATAAAAACTTTATGCCGCCAAGCCATGAAGAAAGATAATTAAATACTGGATACTTGATGCTTGATGCTGGATACTGGATAAAGAAACTTGATCATCCCCGCATCCAGTAATCGGTAATCGGTATTCCCGCAAAAAACGGGATTTACGCTCCGCTCCATCCAGCATCCAGTAACCAGTATCATTTCCATTAATCAATTTACATAGCAATGTTCTAAAGCTTAGAGTCTTTGAGTCTTAGTGGCTATTCCCCTTAAATATTTTTGGTTATAAATTACGCCGTATAACTAAATAGCGCAAATTTTATAACACAACATTTGCAAAGCGGGCTCATCTAAAACAGCCGATGTTTTGGCTTCAATATCTGTTTGATGTAATAATACGATTATCGATTCTATTTGTTTGACAGAAAAATTATTCATGGTTTCAAAAATTTCTTTTAATTGAAAATCGCCTAATTTCATCTGTTCGGCAATTTGCCGCCGGTTATTCCCCCGCTGTTTTAATGAGGCCGCGATAAGCATTTTTTTGAAAAATGCAAACAGAACGGCGTTAATTGAGATAATATTTTGACCGGCGTTCAAAAGGCGTTTACTCACTTTTAAGCTGGCGCCAAGCTGCCTGCGTGCAAGGGCATTTTGCAGGGCAAACACACTGGCGTCGCGTGAAATGCCTGTGGTCTGTTCCAAATCATCTACGGTGATCGTTGAGTTGTCATTTTTAAAGTTTATGATTTTATTTAATTCCTGGTCGAGATTAAGCAGGCTTGTCCCAACCTGATTGACTATTAATTGTACAGCCTGCATTTCAATAGCGCCGCCTTTTTGTTTAACCCGATCTTTTATCCAGCCGCCCGCTTGATATTCCGGTATTGGTTTGCATTCTATACTCTGCGCCAAATCCTGGATAGTTTTGTAAATCTTTGCCCTTCCTTTTTCTTCGCTGCTTAACACTAAACAGGCGCTTTTTCGCGGATGTTCAAGATATTTTGATAAAGCGTCAGGATCGGAAATTTTCATTTTACTAAAATCACGCACTAAAACCATTTTTTGTTTAGACAGCATAGGAAGGCTTGAAGCGGTTGAAATAACTTCGCCGAGTGAATTTTCAAAACCGTATAAAACAGTCAGATTCAAATCTTTGCCTGCTTTATCAGGAAAAATAGTTTCTATCAGCTTTTGGATAATCTGGTCATGAAAAAACTTTTCCTTGCCGAAAAGAAAATAAACCGGCGCAATATCCCCCGAATTTATTTTTTTAAGTGCTTCATTAATTGATATTATTGGCATATTTCTCTTTTTAATAGTTTGAATTAATTTTTAACAATTTTACAAATTTTTTATTAAATAATAAACCGGTAATAATAATAATTGTCCATTGCAAAAGGCAGGCGCCCAAACTGAATGTTTCAAAAGGATTCCACCATGTTTCGGGATACCATTGCAGTGATTGAATCAGCCACCAGCCTAACATGAAAATAAATTCAATTGGTAAAATGAAATAGAAAAGAATTTTAAATATTAAAATAAAAATACTTTGCCCTTTGCCGGGTTTAAGCCAATTTTTAATAAAAGGCTCAACACCGATTTTGATTACGGCAAAGGTAAAGAAAAATCCGCTTAAAAGCAGCCCCAGTCCCCATACCCAATCTTGATTATTGAAGAAATTTAAAGACGCCGCAGAAGGGGCGCCGAATAAAGCGGTAAGAATTGAAATGAGCGCTACCGCTTTTTTACGGCTGATCCCAAAATCTATCAGAACGCGTACAGCTAATTCAATCATTGCGATTAAACTGGAAAGGGCGGCGAAAAATAAGGCTAAAAAGAAAATCGTGCTGAAAAAAATCCCCGCTTCCATTTTAGAAAACAGTTGGGGAATAGCTATGAACGCCAAGCCCTGGTTGCCGGAATCAAGTGCCTGACGCGCGCTTTCAATACCGGCGCTTAAGGCAAAAACCGTGGGAATAATTGCCAGGGCGGCGATTATAGAAGCAATATTATTGCCAATGCCGACAAGAAAAGAGTTGCCGACAATCTTTTCATCTTTCCCGGCATAGATAGCATAAGTCAACAAAAGCCCCCAGCCGGCGCCCGTAGACCAGGCAGACTGCGAAAGCGCTTCCAGCCAGATTTTATAATTGCATAATTGAGCCGGTTCGATATTAAACAAGTAATGCAGACCCACATCGGCGCCTTGCAGGCTCACTGCTTTTATAGCGGCAATTATTAGCAGAATAAACAGAGCGGGAATGATAATTTTTGAAAACTTTTCGATTCCGGAAACAATGCCGCGGTAGATAATAAAGGCTCCTAAAAATACGGAAACAAGGTGATAAAAAACAGGCTCATAAATTGAAGCGGTATAATTATCCCAATAAACCTGATGATCAATGGTAAATAATTCACCGCTGACAGATAAGACAAAATATTTTAAACTCCAGCCGCAGACGACCGAGTAATAAAATAAAATTGCCGTAGTACAAAATCCAACAAACCAGCCCATCCATGTATATTTTTTACCGACGGCTTTGCAAAAAGCTCCGATTGTGCCGAACTTTGCCTGCTTGCCTATAGAGAACTCAACTATCAAAAGGGGGATCGACCAAAGGAAAAGGAAAATAATCCACGGAATTAAAAATGATCCGCCGTATTGCCCGGCTAAACGCGGGAAACGCCAGATGTTACCGGCGCCGATAGCCATCCCAATAGCCGCGGCAATTAAGCCGAAACGTGATGTGAAATATTCATGCTTTTGTGTCATTTGTCGTCATTAATTTATTGTATAGAAATTTCAATGTTTTATTAAAATAGATACTGGATACTTGATACTTGATGCCGGATAAAGAAACTTGAGCATCCCCGCATCCAGTAATCGGTAATCAGTAACCGGTAATCGGTATCCCCGCAATAGCGGGATTTCCGCTACGCTCCAACAAGTATCGCTTCCAATAATTCAACAATTCATCACTCCAATTCTTTCATTCTTCCAGCACTCCACTACTCCATCACTCCATTACTTCAATTCTTCGAGAACTCCAATTTTTCACCTATACTACAAAATACCAGACCAAACCCACGGCGGCAACTGCAAAACAATAATAACCAAACCACTGCAGCTTTCCCTTTTTAACAATATCCAACAACCATATAATCGCTAAATAACCGGAAACTGCGGCAGCGACCGTGCCGGCTGCAAGATTTAATATTTCCGAAGCTACGGGAGGCGATTGGATAATATCGTTTGATTTTAAAACAACTGCGCCTAAAATTGCGGGGATAGACATAATAAACGAAAATTCCGCAACTTTTGAACGGTCGATCCCTAACAACATGCCTGTAAAAATTGTGCTGCCGCTGCGTGAAATTCCCGGCAAAATAGCAAACGCCTGAGCAACGCCGATTAAAAACGAACGACCATAACTAAACGGGACGTTTTTCTGTTTTAAGAATTGTGACGCCCACATCAGGAATGCGGTAATTAGCAGCATAAAGAAAACCAATAATATGCTGTCAAAAAGTTTTTCTATTCCATCCTTGAAGGGCAGTCCAATAACAACCGCCGGGATAGTAGCCACAACAATGTACAAATCCCAATTTAAATATTCTCTCAACTCTTTATCGCCGCTTTTTTTAATCCATATCTGATAAGGAGCGATTATCATTTTTAAAAGTTGATAACGAAACGCCAGTAATACTGAAAGCAATGTTCCGAAATGAACAAAAACTTCAAAGGCAATGCCTTCTTTATGAAAGTTTAAAATTTCCGCAAAGATAACCAAATGCCCGGAACTGGAAACCGGTAAAAATTCAGATAAACCTTGAACTACCCCTAAAATAACCGCCTTAAGTAATTCCATTCATCACTCCAAAATTGTTTTTGTATTTAATTGGTATTTGAACGCAAAATGATGTTTTCGTTCAGACATTAAATATATTTATTTTTATCCTTTTTAACAATGACTAATAAAAACTTCTTATAAAACCTCACGATTAAAATTTGGAATATGAGAATCATTTGATCTTGAAATAATTCAGTTTATCCTTATAAATTAACTGTTCATCACTAAAACGTTGAGATCGGTTGTAACTATTCTATTTTAATTACGAATTAGGAATTTGGGGTTGGGCGCTTAGGAGTTTTCTTGTATCAGAGTTAAGCGTCCCGATTGATCGGGATTAACTCTGATACGAGGGAAAGTAGGAAGTAATAAGAGGGAATTAGGGGGCTTTATTATTAACAAATAAAAAAACTTGCAATACGGAAATCAATATATTATATTGGCATAAAATAATTGACTAAGAGTCATTTAATATAAGGAG
>JAUXGF010000327.1 GCA_030622395.1 Calditrichaceae bacterium | reverse complement strand
GTAAAAAAATACTTCAGCCTATGTAGAATTGGAAAATTGGAGTAATGAAATGTTGCCCTGCGTGCAGGCAGGCAGGGAGTGGTGGGGTGACGCTTCCCCGCGGAGCACATGTTCAAATATTTCATTCTTATCCCTCAGGAAATCCTCTGGGACGTCACCCCATAAATCCAACATCCCATCACCCCAATTTTTCATCAATAATCTAATTCCTCACCTATACTGAACTATTGCGGATAAAACAATAGAATAATCAAAGCTGTAAAATAGTGCCAATGTTATATTTGCCTATAAGCAAATATATTAGCTAATATTTTTGCTTATAGGCAAAATTGTCTTGATTGTTTAAAAATTGTTTGTTAGTATATCAACAAAAAAATGTCAGGGTTTTTATAATGATTAAAGATCGATATTTAACTAACAACATTCTTCATGACCTGTCAGAGAAAATGGTGTTCATAGGCGGAGCAAGACAAATTGGTAAAACCACACTGGCAACAAAATTGATTGCATCCAATTTTAAAGAATTTGCCTACTATAACTGGGACGCCCGATCCGATCGAAATAAAATCATGCGTTCAGAATTTCCAGGATCCGCAGAACTTATTGTTTTTGATGAAATACACAAATATCCAAAATGGAAAAATCTTATTAAGGGTGAATACGATACCCATAAAGACCGGTACAAATTTTTGATTACAGGCAGCGCCCGGCTCAATATTTACCGAAAAGGCGGCGATTCATTACAGGGAAGATATCATTATTACACACTGCATCCTTTTAGTCTGGCGGAAATTTTAAATATTAAAAATGATATTGAGATTTTCAAAGAACTTCCGATATCATCTTCAGATCATTTTAAAGATTATGAATCACTGGAACATTTCGGAGGCTTCCCTGAGATATTTTTAAAGCAAAAAAACCGCGCGCTTCGCAGATGGCATAATGAAAAAACCGAACGTTTATTTCGTGAAGATATCAGGGATATTGAGGCGGTTAGAGATATTGCTAATATGCAGTTATTAAGCGATATACTGCCTTCAAAAACCGGTTCGCCGCTTTCCATTAATTCTATACGAGAAAATTTGGGAGTTAGTCATAGAGCTGTTACTAATTGGCTCTCTATCCTGGAACAGTTTTATTACCATTTTCGCATTTATCCCTATAATAAGCGAAATATCCGCTCAATTAAAAAAGATTCCAAGCTTTATATGTTTGACTGGTCTGAAGTGGAAAATGAAGGAGCTCGATTCGAAAATTTGATAGCCTCTCATCTCCTGAAACTAACACAATATTTAAAGGAATACGAAGGGTATCAAACCGGCTTTTATTATTTAAGAAATGTCGATAAAAAAGAGGTGAATTTCCTTGTCACTGTTAACAACGCCCCCTGGTTTTGTGTAGAAGCAAAATTCAATGAGACTATCCCTTCTCCTTCAATATTTTATTTCAAAGAACGATTGAAAATCCCTTATACATACCAAGTAGTCAGAAAACAAAACATCGATATTTTTAAGAATGGCGTTAGAGTAATCTCCGCAGATCGATTTTTAGCAAGCCTTATTTGATCATTTGAAATTGCTTATAAGCATTATTTTGCATTTTTAATTAATCTTTATTTCATGTATATTATTTAATCTATTTAATTAAAGGATTGATTGATTTTTTAAAATCAGCGGTTTGACAAGAATTTAATTTACAGTAAAGCTGGGGGAACGGTTTTTGGCATGACTACAAAATCTATCCGAATTATACTATGTTTATTTTCCACTATTAATCTAAATTTAATTTGGGCGCAGGCTGCTGATGGAAAAATAACAGGCTGTGTGACGGATGAGCAAGGGAAGCCTGTTCCGGATGTATACGTTACATTAAGTCCGCTGAACCTGATGGATATTACAGACAGAGATGGAATTTTCATTATTGAAAATATTTTACCGGGCGTCTACAGCATACAATTTTCACACATAAATTTTCATAAAAAGATTGTAAATAACATTAAAGTCCGGGCAGCCGGGTATGCGCAAATGGATACGATAGTCCTTAAGCAGCAAATCCTAAGCGTTGACGCAACCGTAATCACCGCAACCCGCACGGAACATAATATTTATGATGTATCTACTCCTATAAATTCGGTTAGTGATCGAATAATCAAAGAACGAAACGCCAAAACTTCCGCCGAAACGCTGAGGGAAGAAAACGGTATTTTTATTCAAAAAACTAATCACGGCGGCGGATCGGCTATTATACGCGGCTTGAGTTCTAATCAAATATTAATTTTAGTCGACGGCATTAGGCTTAATAATTCTATTTACAGGCTTGGCAACCATCAATACTTAACAACGGTTGATAATAATAATGTACGTCAAATTGAAGTGGCGCGAGGTCCCGGTTCTTCACTCTACGGCAGCGACGCGCTTGGCGGCGTCATTAACCTGCTTACAAAAACGCCGACTTTGGAAACCGCTGAACTTTCCTGTCATTACAGCCTTTTAAGCAGATTGGCTTCGGCGGATCAGGAAAAGACGGCGCGCGGCGAATTTTCATTACACAGTAAAAAAATTGCGCTGCAAACCGGCTTCAGTTATAAAGATTATGGCGATTTAAAACGCGGCAAAAACAGCGACTACCGCCGGCTTGAAAATTCCACTAACGGTTTAAAACAATCCCCTACCGGATTCAAAGCTTATGATTTTGATTCAAAACTGCTTTATGGATTAACTCCCCGTCAAACTCTAATTTTTGCCTGCCAAATATCAAAACAAACAGATGTGCCCCGTTATGACAAATACGAGAATAACGGTTACAACCGCTGGATGTATCAACCGCAAAACCGCAATTTAATTTATTTATTTTACAAAAATAATTTGGGCTCAAAATATATAAATACATTACAAGCCGCAGTATCTCTGCATCGGCAGGAGGAAGGGCGTGAAATTCAAAAGGCTGATACATTGGCGCTGAATAAGGAAAAGGATGACGTTAAAACAATTGGATTTACTTTTCAGGTCAATTCAAATTTTGTGCGAAATTTTATTACATTCGGGGGCGAGTTTTACACAGACGATGTGCACAGCGAACGGTTTATTATTGATACCCAAAGCGGAAAATCAGAAAAAGATTTATCCGGGCGTTATCCTGACGGCGCTGTTTACAATAGTCTTGGTTTATATGTTCAGGATGAAATATTTTTAGCTCAAAAATTGACCGCCACAATAGGAGCGCGTTTTAGTTATGCGCATACTAATTTTTCTCTGCCGGACGATTCAACAATGAATGTCCGATTTGGCGATATCACTCAAAATTTCCAATCAATTACGGGAAGCTTTGGCTGTATTTATAAACTTAACGATAAGGTACAACTTAACCTCAATGTTGGTCAGGCTTTCCGCGCTCCCAACCTGAGCGACATTGCAAAATTTGGCGAATCCAAAGGGGAAACCTACGAAGTTCCAAATCCAAACCTCAAACCGGAAAAGATGATCAGTTTTGATACAGGATTTAAAATAAATTACAACAGGTTTAAAGCCAACGCTTCCATCTATTATTCAAAAATCAGCGACATGATTGCCAGCGCGCCCGCAACTTATAACGGCTCGCCGATAATTGAGAAACAAGGTAAAGAATACCAGGTGAAAACTAAAAAGAATATCGGCAACGCTTATATCAGCGGATTTGAATTTTCAACGGATTACAATTTTTATAAGGCGTTGATTTTCCGCTCCAACCTGGCAATAACTTACGGACAAAACACAAGCAAAGATGAACCGGTTGGAGGCATTCCGCCTATTTTCGGCTTAACCGGCTTAAAGTGGAATAGTGATTTGTACTATGTAGATTTTTACATACGCTTCGCAGGAAAACAAAACCGTCTTTCAGTTGACGATGAAGATGACCCGCGCATTCCTGATGGCGGCACGCCCGGCTGGCAGACTTTTAATATCCGCACAGGGACTCAACTAAATGAATGGCTTAATCTACAATTTGCCGTTGAAAATATTTTTGATTATAACTATCGTGAACACGGTTCAGGGGTTAACGGGCCAGGGAGAAATTTTATTGTGAGTTTATCAATTAAAAAGTAATAACTTTATTTGTGACAGCTAAGCCTAATGAAAAATTGGAGTGATGGAGTACTGGAGTATTGGAGTATTGCTTCTCGGCGGATACAGGGATAGGCGTCAATCTAACAATTCATTAATTCAATAATTCAGTAATCCATTTCTCCATTCTTGCATCACTCCAGTACTCCATCGCTCCATTACTCCAATTCTTAAACACTCCATTCTTCCAACAATTCATTAATT
>JAUXGF010000499.1 GCA_030622395.1 Calditrichaceae bacterium | reverse complement strand
TCTGCGGTCACTGCGTAAAAGCCTGCGAAGAGTTTATTCAGGAAAGAATTCTCGACTTTGCCGGGCGGGGAATAAAACGGCATCTTACAATGCCTTTCGGCGAAGTTGATCCGCATTGTGTTGGCTGCACTTCCTGCGCTTATGTTTGTCCGACCGGAGCTATAGAAATAATCGACGATATGAATCATCCGGTAGACGCTAAAATGATCCGGGATTTTGGTATGAATGTTAACGCCGAAATGGCTACGATTGATAAAGATCAGTGCGATATGCGTTCGGTCGGCACTACAAATATTGTCGATGTTATGGACGCTTACGATCTTTTGCCTGTGCATAATTACAAATTCGGTAGTCATCCGGAGACGCCTAAAATTGGCACAAAGAGATTAAAGAAAGAATATTTTACTCAGGGTACGCCGGATGGCTGCTGGAAAGGCTGCTCTATGGCGTGCGCCAAAACCGTTGACGGCTTCGAGCTTAGAACCGGACCATATAAAGGCGAGATAGTAGTTGTGGACGGACCTGAATACGAAACTGCGGCAGGCGCGGCAAATATGGGCTGCTTTGACGCCGACTTTCTTGTGGAATTTAATTTTTACTGCGACACCTACGGCGTGGATACGATCTCCGTTGCCACTTGTATGGCTTTTGTTATGGAAGCCTACGAAGCGGGCGTGATAAACAAAACGCATACCGGGGGCAAAGAGCTGAATTTCGGAGCCTCAAATGAAGTTTTGGAAATACTCCACGAAATGGCTCGCGGCGAAGGTTTCGGCGTGGACGTGGGGCAGGGCATTCGCTGGCTGAAGAATAAGTGGGTAAAAGAATACGGCGCCGATCCAAAATTCCTGCAGGATATCGGAATGGAAGTAAAAGGTCTTGAATACTCCGAGTATGTCTGCAAGGAATCCCTGGCTCAGCAAGCCGGATATACAATGGCTGTAAAAGGTCCGCAGCATGACGAAGCCTGGCTTATCTTTATGGATATGGTAAATAACCAGATACCCTCATTTGAGGATAAAGCAGAAGCGCTTTACTACTATCCTTTATGGCGCACCTGGTTCGGCTTAAACGGTTTATGCAAACTTATCTGGAATGACGTTGTTCCGGCGGATAATAGCAAATATAAACCGCAGGAAGCAGCAAAGGTGCCCGGTCATGTTGAAAATTTCTTTAAGTTTTTTGAGGGAATGACCGGAATTGAACTTGATGAGAACAAGATGCTCGATCAGTCTGCCCGAGTTCACAATCTGCAAAGAGTTATGTGCAGGATGTTAGGTTACGGAACCAGAAAAGACGATATGCCCCCATACCGCGCAGTTGGGCCTGTTACTAAAGAAGAGTACGAGTCGCGCGCCGATAAATATTATGATAAGCAGATGAAGGAAATATTAGGCATTGATCCGGCAGGGAAGAGCTCTGAGGAGAAAATGGCGATTACCAGAAAATATCGTGAAGATCAATATAATAAAGTTGTAGACGCGGCTTATAAAAAACGCGGCTGGACTAAAAACGGCGTTCCTAAGATAGAGAGACTTAAAGAACTGGGGATTGATTTACCGGAGCTGGTAGAAATTGTTAAAAATGACCAGGAATGATTAATTGTCCAATTCCCCTCTTGTTGAAGCGAAGCGGAAATCCCGATGTCGGGAGGAGGGGCTACCCCGAAGTAACGGGATGCAAGCAAGGGTGGGTTTAATTGCCACGATAAGCATGAAGAAAAATGAAATTCTGATTACTGGATGATGGATACCGGCTGCCGGCTGCTGCATAGTTTCCGTTATGCCTTTCGTAACAGACCGGATTTATTGGAGCGCGTATCAGATATTGCCGAGGGCAGCGCTCATGCCGATATGATTCAGGATTTGAACGATCTGGCGGTTTTGGGCAGAGAGAATGCTGGCTTACTTTCAGCCATTAAACTGGAGGCAGCAGCGCTGGACGAAGCTTCCAATATCGCCGAAGAAATGGCAAATTTGTTTGCTGCATCAACGGCAGGGCGTGAAGATAACAGCGCGGCAAGGATCATTGGCGACAAAGCCTTTACCTATTTAAAACAGGCTGTGGATGAAGTAACGGCATTACAAAACAAGTATGTTTTTATCTTATCCAATAATTAGCCTATCATGTTGAATTTATATAATATAGTATTTATTTTACTGATATTAAATACAGCTTGCGACGCAATATCTGAATTGCATAATAGGGCTTAACATTTTGAAATTTAATGTATTAAATTCACTTTTATGAAAACAAAAAACAAGTTATCCCGCTTTTAACTCCCTCCATTATTAAGCTAACACATTGAAAGTTTAATAATTAACAAGTATATTGAAAAAACAAATTAGGGGTTAAGGTTGGATAATACTATGTTGAACGA
>JAUXGF010000417.1 GCA_030622395.1 Calditrichaceae bacterium | reverse complement strand
TAACTATAATAGATAATTGAAACAGGAACCGGGAAAAACCTTATTTATTTGGTTAAACCTTAATAGAAAAAGGAAACACAAAAAATCAAAAACCTTATTAAATTATCTAAAAATAAGGATGGAATAGAAAAACAATTAAATTATTAAATTCAGGAGGTATTAAAGTTGCCCCCCCTAAATTTGCAACTGAGCCTGTTCTTCTATTTCTCTATTCCGCGCCTGGCTGTTACGCCATTGGAATAGTAGTGTTTTATTTCCTTCATTTCGGTGACTAAGTCAGCCCTTTCAATTACTTTCGGGTCGGCATAACGCCCGGTGATGACAAGCTCCACCTGCTCCGGTTTTTTATCCATAACATTCAAAAGGTCCTGCGCGGAAAACAAGTTGTAATAGACCGCGATATTTGCCTCGTCCAAAATTACTAAATCATATTTTCCGGATATAATTATTTCTTTTGTTTCCTTAAGTCCCGCTGCGGCAAGTTTTATATCTTCCTCTTCAGGTTTTTCATAGATAAAACATCCGCGTCCGAATTGCTTTAAAGTAATCAAATCATCAAAGCGTTTTATGGATTCAAGCTCGCTGTATTCCATCCCTTTAACAAACTGGGAGATAAACACCTTCATACCCGCCCCGGCTGCTCTCAGCGCCAGACCGAAGGCGGCGGTTGTTTTGCCTTTGCCGTTTCCCGTATAAACCTGGATGTATCCTTTCATTGTTAATCCTTTCTGAGTCGATTCTTTATTGTATAGTCCCGATGGTCGGGAAAAGTAATGATAATTATCATCCTAAAATAACAAAACACAAAAACCAAAATACAAATAAATCTCAATGACCCAAACATAAAAAACCATCAATTTTTGTAATTTGTCCCGAATGGCAGGCTGTTGCAGAACAACCAAAATGTCATTTCGAACGGAGTGAGAAATCTTTTAACGTCAATAATAACAATATCCCGACGAGTCGGGATCGTTAAAAGATCCTCGAAATGACAGGAAAAAACACTAGAGCAACACCCTGTTTATCGTGAGAGAAATCTTACAACCCTTGGGATTATTGAAGTTACAGATTTCTCACCTTTACCCGCCTCAGGCGGGCAGGTAAATCAGGATCGCGCCATAGGGCGTCCCTTGTGGGAAAATGACAAAAAAGCGCTTTTTCGTTCAGGCACTAATTAGTGATTAAACATTTACAAACTTTGTTTAATCCGCTTTAATTATACTTTTTTCCGAAGATCCGCCTAATAGCAGCCATAAGAAAAAAGGCCCGCCGAGAAAGGACGTTATAACGCCGACAGGAATCTCAGCCGGGGCGATAAGCGTTCTTGACAGGGTATCGCAAAAAACAAGAAAAGCGCCGCCAAAGATAAAAGTTACCGGGGACAGATAACGATGTTCCGCGCCGACAAGCAAACGAGAAATATGGGGAACCATCATCCCAATAAAACCAATCGGACCGCATACGGAAACTACAACGCCCACCATAAGCGAAGTTGCAAAAAAAAGCGCGCCCTTTATTTTTTTTACATTAACGCCCCGGCTTATTGCCAAATCTTCTCCGAGCGTCATAAGATTTAATTCATTCGTAAGTAAAAAAATAACCATACTTCCGATAAGAATAAAGGGCATTATTTGAAAAACAGGGTCATATCCAACAATTTCGAAGCCTCCCATAAGCCAGCGGATGATTCGGAATGAATGTGTAAAGTCGCTCATATATTGTATGAATAATATAGCGCTTGAAAAAAAGAAATTTACAGCCACTCCGGCAAGCAGCATTGTGGCTGTGGAAAATCCCCTTTTCAATTTGGTGAATCCATAGACAATGGTAATTGAAACCAACGCTCCAATAAATGCAGCTATCGATTGACCCGCTATCCCTAAAATTGAGAAAAATATACCGAACTTTACATAAAGGGCTGCGCCGAATGCCGCGCCGCTCGATACGCCTAATGTAAATGGAGTTGCCAAAGGATTCCTGAATAATGCCTGAAAAGCCATGCCGCTGACAGCCAACGCCGCGCCCGCGCTAAAAGCTGTGATAACCCTGGGGATTCTGATTTTCCATAAAATATCAGTTTTTATATGGTCTAACGCTGGATTCAGCAGAGTTTCAAAAGGGATTGTCTCCATTCCGATGAAGGGCGCAAATGCAAATACAACGATGGAAACGGCAAACAAACTAATCAGAATAAACGGTTTTTTATTCTTCATTACTCTGCCGCCTCCGGGACAATAATAAGTTTACCTGTTTTGGGATGCTTGATAAACATAAAGGACTTTTCATAAGCCTGCTTTAAAATTGTGTTATTCATTACATCCTGTGCATTTCCGCAAAAGGTAATCTTCCCGTTTTTCAGAATGGCAATTCTGTTGCTTTGTAATACTGCGCTGTTAATATCGTGAGTAACGGAGACAATCGTCCTGCAAGATTCATGATTAATTCGTTTGAGAATTTTGTAAATATCCGATTCATGTTTAGGGTCTAAGAATGTTGTCGGTTCATCCAGGAGTAAAATTTTTGAACCCTGCGCCAGCGCGGCGGCGATAAACACTGTTTGCTTTTCTCCTCCGCTAAGGGTATTCATTTGCCGTTCTGCAAAGCGTGTAGTATTTGTGAGGGTAAGGGCGTCATGCACGGCGGTTTTATCTTTAGCGCCTATTGACGTAAAAGGACTTAGGTAGGGGTAACGCGCCATCATAACGAATTCTTCTACAGTAAAAGGGAAAAAACGCCCGTCGCTTTGAGGAACATAACTTATATGCCTGGCAATAACTTTCTGGCTAAGCTTTTCAATAGGAACGCCTTTAAGAAGAACCGCGCCCTGTATTCCTGTAATAATGCGCATTAAACATTTAAGAAGGGTCGTTTTACCCGCGCCGTTGGGACCGATAATGGAAAGGTATTCGCCTTCGTAAATATCCAGAGATACCGAACTTAAAATTTTATTTTTACCTATTGATAAAGATAAATCATTAATTTCGAACAACGGTCTTTTCAATTAATCATCCCATACAATTTCAGGGTGAACTGTGCGCGCTATATCCTCGAGTAGTAAAATAAATCTTGGGCCCGGGATTAAAATATAGTCATGGCTAAACACAAACAGCCGATTGTTTTTCATGGCGTCGACAGATGAAACGCTTTGCCACTCTTTGCGCACCATTGCTTCTGTTAATCCATTTGAACTAAGATCGGCGACCATATCTATAATAATTTCAGGATTGATGTGGATAATCCCCTCTGCGGAAAGCATGGGATAGGCAATATTTTCATTCTCATAAGCATTTCTGCCGCCGGCATAATTTATTAATTC
>JAUXGF010000472.1 GCA_030622395.1 Calditrichaceae bacterium | reverse complement strand
TGAAGTTTTTGGAATAGTTCTGGCTCTGATTAATAAAATTGAAGTAGGGCTGATATCAAAAGTTTCGGTTATTGCCTGACGTATATCTGTAATAATTTCAGTAAAGTTTATATTTTTTGAATGGCGGACTTCCGCAGCGATCACTAAATGTTCATCGTTATCTTCCTCGATTGAGAAAGCGGCGGCGCAGCCGGGACGTATCTCCAAATGACTGTTTTCTACAACATACTCGACGTCTTGCGGATAATAATTTCTGCCGCGGATGATGATTAAATCTTTAAGCCTGCCGGTTATAAACAGCTCGTTATCTTCTTCCTGTAAAAATCCAAGATCGCCTGTTCTCAGGAAAGGTCCTTCATTTGTTTTAGCGATATAGGCGCGGAATGTTTCTTTTGATTCCTTTGGTCGTTTCCAGTAACCCTTCGATACATTATCGCCGTGTATCCAAATCTCGCCGATCTCGTTATATTTGCACTCCTCAAAAGTTTCAGGGTTAACAACGGCGACTTTTTGACCGGCGGGCGTATGACCGCAGCTTACCATAATTTGAGAATTTTCAGCGCCGATAGGAACGTCGGTGATTTTACTTTTTTCAAGAGATTTTTGATCAATATTACGCGTTACCGGTTCTTTGGTGATATTGCAGCCGGTTACAAACAGGGTTGCCTCGGCTAAGCCATAGCAGGGCATAAAACTTTCTTTACGGAACCCCGCCTCTTTAAATGTTTCACTGAATCGTTCTATGGTTTGTGGGCGCACAGGTTCGGCGCCGCTGAATGCAACTTCCCAATTACTTAAATCCAGTTTTTTTATTGTTTCGGGCGTAACTTTTTTAACGCATAAATCATAAGCAAAATTAGGCCCGCCGCTGACTACATTTCTACCTTTAATTTTAGAAATTGCTTCTAACCAGCGCAGCGGTCTTTGTAAAAAATGAATGGGGGACATTAATGTAGCCGGCATACCGCTGTACAAAGGCTGTAAGACCCCGCCAATCAAACCCATATCGTGGTAAATAGGCAGCCAGATAACGCCTTCCGTATTACCGGAAAAGCCAAATCCTTCGTATATATGCGCCGAATTGATCATTAAATTATTATGTGTAAGGATAACCCCTTTGGGAGTTCCGGTCGAACCGGAAGTATATTGCAAAAATGAAATTGAGTCTTTATTAATTGAAGGCTCACTCCAATCATTAGCCATGCCTTTTGGAACGGAGTCAGTCGAAATCCATTGCAGGTCGCTTAATTGTGTTGAACCGGCTACGGCGCTTTGACTGGGGGAGAAGTATTTCATGGTTGTTTGGAATTTGCGCAGAAAGGGCAGCTTGTCTAATGATCCGGCAAATTTGTTGCCCAGCTTCAACATTTTTATCATATATAAAATAGAATCGTTAGTCAGTGCAACGGTGGCTTTTGCATCGTTTACAATAGCCTGGAGACGGGGAAGCGTCCTGTTTAACCGGTTGGGATCCGGCGGATAAGCCGGAACCGCGATGACCCCGGCGTAAAGGCAGCCAAAAAATCCGATAATATAATCAATGCCGGGAGGATATAAAAGCAGCGCACGTTCGCCGCTTAAACCCTTACGCTGCAAAGAAAGGGCGACTGCGCGCACGCGTTGGTCAAGTTCGCTGTAAGTCAGCTTGATATCCTTCTTATCGCCATCTTTAAGAAAAGTATACGCCCGGTCATTTGGCTGGGTCTTTGCCCGCCATCTAAGAAGTTCAACTATAGTGGATGGTTTGAAATCGGGATTTGTATAATTTAATTTTTCGCTGTCCATGACTTGCCTTTATATTTCTTATAGTTTTAATATTATTTTCATTAATTTTAAACTCGAATTAAATCCTGCCATGATTTACCATGGCGTATTTTAAACGATCTGCTAAATGCGGCTATGCTTTTATAATCTAATATTTCGAAGATTTCTTTTGGCTTAAGATCGTTATCAAATAAAAGGATTGTTTCATAATGAAAAAGAAGCCGCTGTTTAAATTCCCGGAAACTCAGGATAAAACACTTTTTAAATTCTATGCGAAAATGACTTTCTGAAATATTTAAATGTTTAGCAATATTAGATGTGTTAAAATATTTTATAGGATTGTTTTCTATGAAATGTAAAATTTCATCTGCCCGCGGATGAAGCTCGCTGCGGTCTGCCGGTAATAATGAAACAGGAATACGTTTCCAGTGTATATCCCATAATTTATGTAGAGTCTCAATTAAATTAAACTGTCTTGAATCGCCGATTATACAATAACTAATCCCGGCTTTATACAGCTCGGCAAATTCTTCATTCTTTAAAGTCGGATAGTAATAGATGATAGATATCAGCGGATAGGAATTATGTATTCTGTTCAAGTCTTTTGTGAAGTTAGTTTTTAATTCATCTGAGATAAGCAGGAAATGGATATCATTTTTATTTATAGAGAGTTCAATTTGACTCGTTGATATATTTCCGGCGTCAAGAAAATAAATATTCCATCCTTGAAGTTGATTTTGAAAATATTCTTGCTCTTGCGCTAAACTGTGGTTTTGATGTACAACTAACAGTCTGGACAATTTTCCTCCTCAGGAAATATTTTCCTTTTAAATCCCTTCAATATAACAATGCCGTTAAATCTGTGAGCTCAATCAAAGAGTAGGAATTATAAATCAATTTTTATTATTCCAAGTTACAATTCCCCCT
>JAUXGF010000409.1 GCA_030622395.1 Calditrichaceae bacterium | reverse complement strand
GGATCGATTTTTACAGGTATGGCCATCATTAGAGAACCGGCAGGATATTCAACCTTCCGCCGATTTTGCCCGGCAATTGCAGCAGAGGGTACTTGAATATGATGAAGAAAGTTATTACAGAAAAAAGAGTTCTCATTTTTTAGTACACTCAATGCGCGTAGCGGCAGCGATTGCCCTAACAGGACTTGCTGTTTTTATTGGTAATTATTTAGGGCAATTCCCGCAATTGTATCAATTACAAGCTACTAAATCCATCACAGCTATGCAGCAAACGTCTTTATTCAAATCTATGGGACTTTTTAACGATGTGCCTGTTAATTCGATTGAATCAGTCTGTTTGAGCATAACCCTGGAGGAATAAAAACGTATGAAAAAAAATATAATAATAATTTCGGTTGTTTTTTTAACGATTATAAACCTGGCCTCGTTAACAACTTTCGCTTATTACCGCTGGTTTTTTATGCCTGTTCCGCCAATTATGGAACGAGCTGAAATATCGTTTCACTTCATTAAAAACAGGTTAAATCTGAACGATCACCAGGCCGGGCAATTAAAATCGTCTTTTAAAATATTCCAACAGGAAGCAGAGATAATTCTTGATTCTTTACAGTTTAAAAGATCGATGTTTTTCGATGAACTTTCATTTGAAGAACCGGATAGTATTAAACTGAATATGCTTATTAAAGAAATGTCCGCTCTGCAGGAAGAGCTCAAAATGAAAGCCATAAACAATTTACTCCGGGCACGAGCTTTTTTAACTCCGGAACAGCAGCGTGAATTCATTTCCTTTTTTAATGAAAGGATGGGTTCAATGGGAATGAGGCCCGACTAAAATACAATTTATGTGCGCAAGTTTTCCGTAAAATCAGTGTCCGACTATAAAACAGCCTGATATCTCAGAAAGGAAGATTATGAAAGGATTAACGATTTTGCTGCTGAACTTGTGTATAATGCAAACCCTCCTTACATCCTCATACGCACAAAGCCAAAACGGTTCTATCGAAGGAACAGTAGTTGAGCGCGTTACACAACAACCATTACCGGGCGTTAATATTATTATTCTGAAAACAAATCTGGGTGCCGCAACCAACCTTAGCGGTGAATTTATTATAGACAATATTCCTATAGGAATTTACCAGGTAGAAGCTTCGATGATCGGCTATCAATCGGAAATTAAAACGGAAATCGTTGTTTCGACCAACCGCGTGATCATGGTAAACTTTGAATTAAACGAATCGGCGCTGGAACTGGATGAAGAGATTGTTGTTACGGCAAGATATTTTGTAAAGGATTCTGATAAACCGGTTAGCGCCAAACGTTTAACACCCCAGGAAATTCGCTCTTCTGCCGGTTCTGCGGAAGATATTTTTCGCATCATCCAATCAATGCCTGGCGTGAGCGGAGCCGGAGGTAAAAGTGCTAATCTGGCTGTACGCGGCGGATCACCGGACGAAAATCGTGTATTACTCGATAATATCGAAATATATAGCCCACTGCATTTTGCCCGCTTGGGAACTTCAATGGGAATCATCAGCATTATCAATCCTGCTCTACTGCAAAATGTTGATTTTATAACCGGTGGGTTTCCGGCTAAATACGGCGATAAAATGTCATCCGTATTTGAATTGCAGCTTAAAGAAGGCAACCGCAGTAAATTTAATACAGACTTAAACGCTAACCTGGGCGGCTTTGGAGTTTTATTAGACGGGCCTGTTCCCGGCGACGGTACAATAGTATTTTCTGCACGGCGCGGTTTCTTTGAGTTGTTAACTAAAATAATGAATAAACCGGTGGCCCCGAACTATTGGGATTTGGTCGGAAAAGCAACTTATGACTTTGGCCCTAAACATAAATTATCCCTGGTGGGTTTTTATTATCTTGATGATATTGAAAGAACCGGCACCATTGACGATGCCGGAAGTGAATTGGGCAGAAAATACGATTATACGCAGCGTGATGATTACGGCAGCGCCATCGGAATAAACTGGCGATATTTATTTAGTACGCAGGGATATTTGTTAACTACCGCCGCATTTACAAGTAACGGTTGGAAATCGTCTATAGGTACCGAAATCGATCATAATTTGAACGGTGAAGACATTAAAGAAAATGAGTTCTATTTGAAAAGTGAACTGACTTACAAAATTAACGACGCTCTGGAAATAAAAAGCGGTTTTCTATTCAAAACAATTGATTCAGAACATTATACCTGGAAAGCGGCAGACACAACCCGCACCGGTTTTGTCTTTCCTGCAGATACAGTTTACTTTTTTCCTGAAACGACCTACAAAACCAGCGTCAATTTGCAAACTACTTTCCGTCCTTTTCTCAATTTGTCTCTAACCACCGGTTTGCGCTATGATTATTTTAAGTACACAAAAGAAACAAAATTCAGCCCACGGTTAGGATTAAGTTACCGGATCTCAGATAAAACAACCTTTAACGCCGCTTTCGGTTATTATTATCAAACACCTGCCGCATATCAGGCTGCTTTGCATCCCGCAAATGAGGAATTGCGCAGCAGCCGTTCTGTTCACTACATTGCCGGCTTTGAATATCTACTCAACTACGATACAAAAATTAGTGTTGAAGTATATCATAAAGAAATGGATAATGTCTTTTCAAGAAGCGATACTTCAAAAGTTATAACTAATGGCGGTTCCGGTTTTGCCCGCGGTATTGAATTTTATATGCAGAAAAAAATGAGCAATAATTTTGTAGGCAGTTTTGCCTATACTTATTCCGTTTCTAAACGAATGGATGAAAATCAGTTAACGGAATATTATTTCAAATTTGACCGTCCCCACAATATAACTTTGGTAAGCAGTTATAATATTTCAGATAAATGGCAGGTAGGATTAAAATTCCAGTATGCTACCGGATCGCCTTATACACCGGTCGTTTCCTCCGAGCAAAAAAACGGAAAATGGTACGCAGTGGAAGGAGCTAAAAACTCGGAACGCTATCCTGATTATCACAAACTTGATATCCGTATTGACCGCCGCTTCCATTTTAATAATTGGACTTTATCAGCATACCTGGATTTATGGAATGTTTACAACAGAGCAAATGTTATCTCTTACATTTACAATATTGATGAAAACGGTGTAATTATTAAAGAAAGTGTTGATGATTTTCCATTGCTTCCCATCGTGGGTATTAATGCGCAGTTTTGATATAAATATTTTTATCCTGCCTGATGGATTAATGGTGTTTTCTAACTATTTAGCATAACTTCATCTTTCTTAGCAGATTGCGCAATATAACCCGCGGTTCAACTCGGAACGCAAACGCGTTCCGGTTTCAACGCGACATGAAAGTCGCCGAACATTTGCGTCCGGTTAACCGCAATCCGTTAAATGAAGCCGCTATACGCGGCGGTTCCTATT
>JAUXGF010000516.1 GCA_030622395.1 Calditrichaceae bacterium | reverse complement strand
TCAATACCCTTCCGCCTGTGGTTACAATTTTGTCCCCTTCTTTTTTAGTTCCGGCATGGAATATTACACAATCTGTAGTAAGATTTTTAATGCCTGTAATTTCCAATCCTTTATTATAGTTTCCCGGATAACCGCCTGAGGTTAACACTACATCCACAAAAAAACCTGGATTGAACTCCATTTCAAAATCGCCTAATGTTCCGTCAAAGCAGGATAGTATTAAATTAAGTAAATTACTTTTTAGAGCGGGTAAGATAACTTCCGTTTCCGGATCGCCAAACCGTATATTATATTCAAGAAGCTTAGGTCCTTCGTCTGTTATCATCAGTCCAAAATAAATAACGCCTTTAAAATTATAATTCTCCCTTTGAATGCCTTTTAAAGTAGGCTGGACAATTGACCGGTTTATGTTTTCCATCAGCGCTTCGTTACAAAACGGAACGGGACAATACGCTCCCATGCCCCCGGTATTAGGCCCCTTGTCGCCGTCGTAAATAGGTTTATGATCCTGCGAAGACAGCAGAAGTTTAATGTCTTTCCCATCGGTAATACCGATAATGGATATTTCTTTTCCGTTCAATTTTTTCTCTATTAAAAAAGAAGCTGAATCGCCGTATTTTTCTTTTATCTCAATAAGAGCTTGATTGGCTTCTGCAATAGACGAACATACGAACACGCCTTTGCCAGCAGCCAATCCGTCATATTTAATAACCAGATTGCCTTTTAGATCACGAATCACTCTTTCAGCATTCTCTCCCTGTCTAAAAAACCATGATTCCGCCGCAGCCACCCCGTATTTTTTCATAAACTGTTTTGCCCAAATTTTAGAAGCTTCCAATTGCGCCGCTTTTTTATCCGGCCCAAAAACCAAAATGCCCGTATCCTTAAAATAATCCACAATCCCTTCGGAAAGAGGCGTCTCGGGTCCGACAATAATAAGATTCACATCATTTTTAAGGCAGAAGTTTTTAATCCCGACAAAATCATCCGGATTTATACTTACATTATTTAAAGTCCCGCCGTTTCCCGGCAGCATATAGATATTTTCCGGCTGCATATCCTGCGAGAGTTTCCAGGCAATGGCATGCTCTCTCCCGCCTGAACCAATAACAGCTATTTTCATTTCTTATCCTCTTTTTCGTAATGGTTCACTTGTTCTACGAATTAAGCAAAAAAACACAAAACTGTCATTTTCCCACGGGGACGCCTTCGGCGCGAGCGGAGCGAGAAATCTTTTCACGTCCACTTTATCCCGATAAATCGGGACTCCTTGCTTTGCTGCGTCGAAATGACAATAGGGTGAAAACTATTACAGTCATTCTTCCTTAAGTTCTTTCCTTGTATTTTTTAATGCCATATCGCAAATTCGCGCCGCTTCGCCGGTGTATTCAATCACCTCAAGCGCTTTTAATCTTTCCTTCACTTCATCTTCAACTTTAAGGTTGTCGATAAAATCTACAAGTTCTTTTTTTGAAATCCTGCGCCCCCTCGTTAAATCCTTCATCAGGCTATAAGGATCGTCAAAGCCTTCTTTTCTAAGGATTGTCTGGATTGGCTCAGCTAAAAGTTCGGGATATTGTTCCAACTCTTCTTTACATTTTCTCTCATTAATTTCAAGTTTTTTCAAACCTTTAACCGTTTCCTGCAAGGCGAGAAAAGAATGAGCTAAAGCGACGCCTACATTTCTGGTCACCGTGCTGTCCGAAAGATCTCGCTGCATCCGTGAGTTAGTTAATTTATCAATCAACATTCCTAAAAGTGAATTGGACACCTGAAGATTTCCTTCGCTGTTTTCAAAATTTATGGGATTGACTTTGTGGGGCATTGTAGACGATCCGACCGCGTCTTTTTCAGCGGTGATTGTCATATATCCCAAAGTAAGATAGATCCAAATATCCCTGTTTAAATCGAGTATAATATTATTAATCTGTTTTATAATAGAAAAATAATGCGCCCACGTATCGT
>JAUXGF010000490.1 GCA_030622395.1 Calditrichaceae bacterium | reverse complement strand
GTCTGAACGAAAAAGCGCTTTTTTGTCATTTCGAATCCCGATTTATCGGGTGAGAAATCTTTAACTTCAATATTTATAACGCTACATCCCGATTCTCGGGACGCTCCGCTTCGAAATGACAGTTTTGGTTAGTTTTCGTTTAGATACTAATTAATGCTTAACTACCCTATGCTTGAAGATAGCCGCTCACACAGTGGGTGGCAAAAAATAATTCATCGCCATGATTCTATTTTTGCATTTTTAATCCTTTTAATCTCATCCCGCAATATCACGGCTCGTTCAAATTCCAAATTAGCGGCAGCCGCTTGCATTTCCTTATCTAAACGTTCAAGCAGCTCTTCCCTGCTCAGCGTATCGCCGTAAGTGATTTCCGGCTCGGATACTTTTGGCAGGCTTTGACGCATATCCGCCACTGATGTAGCGCGCATAATTTCTTCCGCTGTTTTATAAATTGTTTGCGGGGTAATGCCCTGTTCTTTATTATAGTCTGATTGTTTTTCCCTGCGGCGATTGCTTTCATCAATGGTTTGGTGCATGGAATTCGTAATACGATCGGCATAAAAAATGACTTTGCCGCCGAGATTGCGCGCCGCCCGTCCAGCCGTTTGCATCAACGAAACGTAGGAACGTAAAAAGCCCTCTTTATCTGCGTCCAAAATCGCCACTAATGATACTTCCGGTAAATCCAATCCTTCACGCAGTAAATTAATGCCTACAAGGACGTCAAATTCAGCCAGACGCAGATCGCGCAATATGCCGACCCTTTCCAATGCCTGAATTTCAGAATGCAAATAACGGACGCGGATACCGGCGGCTTTCAGATAATCAGAAAGATCCTCGGCCATGCGTTTGGTTAAAACGCCTACTAAAGTGCGTTCCTTTTTTGCCGCCCGTTTCTTTATCTCATCAATTAAATCATCAACCTGCGTGGCAATCGGTCTGACGTCGATTTCGGGATCAATTAAACCTGTGGGGCGGATAACTTGTTCTACAATAACGCCTTTGCTTTGTTCCAATTCATAATCTGCGGGCGTGGCTGAAATAAAGACCGCCTGATTAATCCTTTCCTCAAATTCATTAAATTTAAGCGGGCGGTTATCCAGGGCGCTGGGCAGACGAAAACCATATTGCACTAATGTTTCTTTACGCGACCTGTCGCCGTTATACATTGCTCTGATTTGAGGAATGGATTGATGCGACTCATCAATGATCGTTAAATAATCCTTCGGGAAAAAATCAATCAATGTATAAGCTGGCTCGCCCGGTTTTCTCCCTGATAGATGGCGGGAATAATTTTCGATACCGGAGCAATAACCAATCTCTTCCATCATTTCCAGATCAAAATTTGTGCGCATTTCCAAACGCTGGGCTTCCAGCAGTTGATTGTCCGCCCGCAGTTTTTTTAGCCGGTCTTGCAGCTCAGCGCGGATCTTTTCCATAGCGCTCTGCATTTTTTCCGCTGTAGTAACAAAATGTTTAGCCGGAAAGATAATCGCTTTATCAACTTGAAATTTTACTTTTCCGGTTGTCGGATCGATAATTTTTATGGCGTCAACTTCATTGCCGAAGAATTCTATGCGGTAGGCAAAGTCTTCATAAGCAGGAAAAATATCTATTATATCCCCGCGAACACGGAAAGCGCTTCTTCGGAATTCAAAATCATTACGCGTATACTGAATGTCCACTAATTTTAATAAAAATTCCCGTCGATTGTAAGCGCTTCCCTTTTCAATCATTACGAGCATGCTTTTGTAATCTTCCGGCGAACCGATTCCGTAAATACAGCTAACGCTGGCGATTACTATCACATCCCTGCGCGACAAAAGCGAACTGGTCGCCCGCAGCCGCAAACGATCAATTTCATCATTTATAGAGGCGTCTTTTTCTATGTAAGTATCGGTTGCCGGCATATACGCTTCCGGTTGATAATAATCATAATAGCTGATAAAAAATTCAACCGCATTATCCGGAAAGAAGCTTTTAAACTCTCCGTAAAGCTGAGCGGCTAAGGTTTTATTATGAGACATAACCAAGGCGGGTTTATTTACAGCGGCGATAACATTTGCTATTGTATAGGTTTTGCCGCTGCCTGTAACGCCAAGCAAGGTTTGAAATTTTTGGTTTTTTCTAATGCCCTCGACAAGCTCTTCAATTGCCCGCGGCTGGTCGCCTCGCGGCTGGTAGCTCGATTGCAGTTTGAATTTATCCATAACAAAAATGAATTTAGAATGACGCCGCTTAAAATGCAAATGAAACGGGGGGAAGCGATCAGTGGTCAGCAATCAGCGGTCAGCGATCAGCTTTTATATTTGTATGTCCTTCAAACCCATATCCCGGTTTTATTTTGCCACTCACACAGTGATGCCTGTGGCATAAGTCACGAAGACTCAAAGTTTTATTAATTAGTGCCTGAACGAAAACTAAACAAAACTGTCATTTCGAAGCGGAGCGAGAAATCTATTACCTCTAAATATCAAGGGTTTACAG
>JAUXGF010000269.1 GCA_030622395.1 Calditrichaceae bacterium | reverse complement strand
TACCGCCTGTCACTGCTGCAATAAGCGGATTATGATATTGCCTTCTCATAAACCTTTCACCTCACTATCACAAGTTTACCATATTTTTTTTCATTATTATGGATAATTTCATATATATAAACGCCGCTTCGGACAGCGTTTTTATTACTATCTTTTAAATCCCAATGTATGCCGCCAAAAATAGTTTTTCCATCAAGGATTTTAATCAGCTTACCGTTTATATTAAAAACTCTAATTTCAACATTTTTAGGTAATTTTGCAAATATAACCTCGTTATGCTGTGGCTTGACCGGTTGAGGATAGATTAATATATTTTCAAGATTAAGTTCTTGCTTAAATAAATTTATTTTATCCGTTTCCCTGAGCAAAACCCCGTCCGCGCTTATCAAATTCTGTAAAACCAAATAACAGGGTTTTCCAAATGAGCCAGCAAAACTTTTTTTATTCAGGATTAATTCCACTTGTGTGTTCAGACTGTCAAGAATTTTTATTTCCTCAACGCCGCCCGAGGGATGCAGTTGATAATTATCCTGATTTGACAGACTGTTTTCTTGCATGGGTTCACTAAAATAAAGATGAATACAATAGCGGTTTACAATATCAACTTTTTGCAGATATGGTTCTGAATTTGGCTTTTCGTAACAAAAGGCGGCGGAATTATAATTTTGATCAACCGCAACCCCAGCCAAATCAAAAATATTTCCGGCAAAGATTGTATCAATAATTTCTGAAAAGAAAGGCTCGCTGAAGCCAACCAGTATTTTTGTTTGATCTGGCATTATCAAAGCCGACGCAGCGTACTGTTCTTGCAATTTTGTGTGAATTTCCTTTGGCGCTGTATTAAGAAACTGTACTTTTTCATTAAAATAAAGTATAAGTTGTCTGTTGTTTTCTGTTTCAGCCTTTATCAAGCAGGGCGGTATGCTGGTTTTTGCCGAGTCAATTTTGCTTAACGGACTTTCCTGGATTGCAAAAGTTGAATCGACTGCTGTGACGGCATAATAATAAAACTGCTCAATATTTAAAACGCTGTCTAAGTATACATTTTGAATAGCAGGGGCAATTTTTTGCAGATTATCAGATTCATTTCCACGATAAATATTATAGTACTCAACTCCGGCGGAGGCGCCCCATTTTAAATATATTTGATTACTATCCAAAGGATTCGCTGTAAACGGATATGGCGCTGCAGGACGGTTAGCGGAAGTTTTTGTGAAACCGATAATTTTATCGCCATTATTATAATAGAATTCATTTACGCCGTCGCCGTCAAAATCATCAATAATAATCGCATTCGAACGCGCATTAGCATAATGCCAGACAGGCTGAAGATTATTTTCATCAACCTTGAAAATATAAATGTTTGGGTAAAAAGCCGCAAATAAATAGTTATCTTCGCCAAAGCCGGTTATTTTAATCCCGCTGTCGTATTCTTTTGTACTATGATAGCCATAAATATTAATTGTGTTGATTGAAACATAAGTTTTTTGTTCATTGTTATATTCGAATTGTTCGACAGTCCGGTAGCGGGCGTCAAATTCGTGTTCATAGCTAATATCATCAGATATATGGCTTCCTGCAAAAAACAATCCCTTTTCGCCGGGAATATCCAATCCGCTTAACATTTCAGTGGCGTCGGTATGGATGGTTTGAGCCAGGGTTAATAATTCAAATTGATTATCTCCATCCGCTGTATAAACCATTAAATCACCGTCATAATCGCCGAAAATTAAATCTTGCTTTTGATCGCCATTAATATCGACTAATTCGATTTTAGGCGCGCCAAACTGGTTAGCGCCGGACGAACAATTATTTAGGCGTCCGGTTTCCGAAAAGGTGTTTTGTCCGTTATGCTCAAAAATAACATATTGAGAATCAACCCGCCCAACAATTTCGCCTTTTCCGTCGCCGTCTAAATCAGCGTAACCGGCAGCCCAAAACTCAGCGCTGTCGCTCCAGATCAGTTCAGTTGGAAATGTATCTGTTTTCACTGATTCAAATAAAAACGATAATTGTCCATATCCCAAAAGTAAATCACCCAAACCGTCGCCATCCACATCGCCGGCGTCCCTTGGGATAGCTGTAAATGAAGTTTCTAATCGTTTTATAAAATGATCGTTTTCAAATTCATATATTTCTACAGGACCGAATCCGTTATTTTCATTATAACGGCTTAATATGATTTCCTTATTGCCGTCAAAATCAAGGTCTACCGCTTTATTCAGCAGGTAACCGGACGGCAGTTCCCAATCAACCCGGATAAACTCTTTCCATGTAAACTCAGGCTTTATCTCAAAGGAATAATACGCTCCGCCGTTGTTATCAATAGAAATTAAACCGCTGTAATTTTTTACTTTAATATAAAACTGATAAGCTCCCTCGAATGAGGATTGATTGAGTTTGAGTCGGTGATTACAGGTTTCATAACCCAGTTCTATAATTTGATCAAAATCGCTTTGTCCTTCTTCCAGCAGATAGATGTTTGCCATACAAATATCATCAGTCTCAAAAGTTATCAATTGGGCTTTTTCCTGTCCGTCAAATAAGGGAATTAATTGAACATGATTAATTTGAGGTTTTGTCCGGTCAATGGAAATAATATTTCTCTGCTCATCGCCGGAGCCGTCGAGAAGGGTCATTTTTAAACGGATTGTTAAAAGAGTATCGCTAACGGGCTTTATATTTATAAAACCAAGAGTATCGGATAAAACCTGACGGTTTTGATATTCATTTATTGTGATCCAATTTTCAGGATTACCGCCATAGCCGTAATCAACTTGCGCATGAACGATATCAGGGTGCAGGATAGTTCCGATCAGCCAAAGAGTATCAAGCGCAGTGCTGCTGTTGGCAGCCGGTTCAATTAATTGTAAAATACCGCTGTTTTCTACAGAGAGAGCTTTCCCAGCCGAAACACGTCCCGCACCGCTGTAAATATCCCAGCCATAATATAAAATATCCGTTGTTGATGTTTTAAGCAGGTTGCGCATTCGTTCCGCAGAATATTGCGGATGAACGGAAAGGATCAGCCCGGATACTGCCGAAACCACCGGCGCGCTAAATGAAGTGCCGTTTACCGAATTATATCCCCCGCCGACAGCGGCGCTAATTATATTCACGCCCGGGGCAACCAGGTCAATCGTGCTGCCGAAATTGGAAAATCCCGCCAAATTATCGTCTTCCGTCGACGCTCCTACCGAGATTGTTTCAGCCAGACCGGAGGGATAATGGATTTCATCGCTGGCGCTGTTCCCAGATGAAGCAATCATTATAAGCCCGTTCTGATAGGCAAAATATATTACGTCTTTTAAAAATCTTGATAAAGCGACGTCACCAAAACTCATATTTATAATTTTAGCGCCATTGTCCAATGCATAAATAATGGCGTTTGCCACGTCGTCTTCTTCAAGATAGCCGCTTGCGGTTCCGGAACGTAAATTCATTACTTTAACTTGCGGGGCAATGCCTGTAATGCCGATAGTATTATTACTTTGCGCGGCAATAATTCCGGCAACCTGTGTGCCGTGCCCGGCTCCAAATTCATCCATCGGATCATTATCGGGATCTTTATAATCACCGTCATCGGCGAAACGCGGCGCATCGGTAAAATCCCAGCCGATTACATCGTCGATAAAGCCGTTCTGATCGTCGTCTATGCCGTTAATATCGGTTGAATCAAGTTTGCCGTTGTGGTTTAAATCCTCAACTGCATTAATCCAAATACTGGACTGCAAATCCGGATGATTATAATCGATCCCTGTATCAATAACTCCAATTATTATATCTTCACTGCCTTTTGTAACATCCCACGCTAAAGCAAGATCAATTTTATTAATATACCATTGTTTGCTTAACAGGCTGTCGTTAGTTAACGGCTCAACTTTAAAAGCGCCCGCCTCCTCGTAAAAGTCGATTACATTTTCACTTTTTAACTTATTAAAAAATGTAACGGATTCACTCTCTTCGATAGATACGGTAAGCCAGTGATTAAAAGTATCTTTATATTTTATATTATTTATGATTGAAGCAGTCAGCAGGTTTGCAGGTTTTTTGAAATGAAATGTTTTTAAACCGGGGATGTTATTTAATTTATTATTGATAAGATCGTCTCTGTGATTAACGCCTGTTTGGGTGAGTCTGATAAAGTAATTATTAGAGTAAACATCAGATATTAAAAGCAGGGAAATAAAAAAATAAACAAATAATTTATTCATATAAATTTTAAGGATAACATATTAATTGTCAGTTAATTAAGACCTCATTTTTTTGTTGCATACTTGGAATAATAGAAACCCACCCCTAACCCCTCCCAAGAAGGGAATAAGCAATGCCCCTCTTGGGAGGGGTTAGGGGTGGGTCTGTTACAATATTCCACCTAACTGAAGTATTACGCTCTTATCAATGCCATTTATCCTGAAATTGAATCGGAGTATACTCGTCAATATATGAGAAAATGCTCTTTACATTCGGAGCAACGCAATAAAGCTTTCTATAATCCGGTTTGGATATTTTTTCGTTATATAGTTTTTCGAAATGATTAATCAGATGATTATAAAAACCGTTTGTATTTAAAAATATTATCGGCTTGTCATGAAGCCGCAGTTGCTTAAATGTCAGAATTTCAAGAATTTCTTCTAATGTCCCAAACCCGCCGGGCAGGGCTATGAAAATATCGGCTTTTTCTTCCATCAGCGCTTTTCGTTCGCGCATATCTTTGGTAACAATAAGCTCATCGGCAGATTCGTAAGCTATACCTTTATCATAAATCAATTTGGGAATTACACCGATGACTTTCCCTCCGTTTTTTTGAACGGATTGAGCCAAGGCGCCCATCAATCCAACATCAGCGCCGCCATTAACAAGAATATAATCACGCTTTGCAATTAAATATCCTAACTCGATTGCAGCGT
>JAUXGF010000448.1 GCA_030622395.1 Calditrichaceae bacterium | reverse complement strand
GTAACCGATGCTTCGGATACTCGTTGCAGCAGCGCTTTCATCTTTCCCTTACCTTGACTTTGATATTTTCTATTCCCACGATTTTACTTAATTCATTCAATGTATTTTGTGTTAATCTCAATTTTAAAGCATTGGAAATCATTCTATAATTCCCGCCTCCGTTCAATAGTAATTCAAAATATATCCCGATTTTACCCGGGCTCGATTTTAGAGTGGTTTTTAATCTATTTAGTTTCTTTTCAGAAAAGGATTTACGATCAATCTTAAGTAAAATAGAATCCGTCAATTCATCCGGCGCCTGCTCAAGCGGCAAAATATGATCGGCAATTATTTTGATTGTATTATCATCAAGATCCGAATTAAGCTTACCATGAACTAATACCATATTGTCTACCTTAAGATGTTGTTCGAACTGCGGGAAAACTGAGCCGAATACGACCGCTTCGTAAGTCCGGGAAAAATCTTCCACTTTAACGAAAGCCATTTTTTGCTGTTTTTTATCCAAAATAAAACGCAGATCAATTATTTGACCGCCTATTCTTAAAGCATGAGGCGTTTGAACTTTTTCATTTTTACTATTTATATAATCATCTATCCTTGTCGTAAAAAGATTAATGATTGGTCTAAATCGTTCCAATGGATGACCGGAAATATACACTCCTAAAAGTTCTTTTTCTTTTTTCAATTTTTCTGTTAAATCCCAATCCGGAATATCCGGCAAATCAGGATATGAAAACAGTTTCTGGGATTCATCCGTAGAATCATCTAAACTAAACAAATTGAGTTGATTTTTGTTACGGTTTTTTTGGTTTTGGATATCCTGCGCAAAATCAACCGCCTTTTCAATGGAATTAAATAATTGCGCCCGTGTGCCTTCTAATGAATCCATTGCGCCAGCCTGAACTAAACTTTCCAGCACTTTTTTATTTACTAAACGCAAATCAACATTTCCCATCAGTTCAAAAATAGTTTTAAAAGGAGCGTTCTCATTTCTTGCATTTACAATAGAAGCGATGGCATTTGCTCCGACATTTTTTATAGCTTCCATTCCAAAGGCTATCACATCTTTTTCTATAGGCGCGAAATAAGCCTGGCTGTAATTAACGTCGGGAGGATTAATTTTCAAACCTGCTTTTTTACACTCTTCCATGAGAATCATCACGCGTTCGCTATTGCTGACCTCGCTGGTTAAGTTAGCGGACATAAACTCAGCCGGATAATGTGTCTTTAGAAAAGCAGTTTGATAAGCGATAATAGCATAAGCGGCGGAGTGAGATTTATTAAATCCATACTCGGCAAATTTCATAATAAGTTCAAAGATTTCCTCAGCGGTCTGTTTTTCAATATTATTTTTTTGACAGCCTTCAACAAACATTTTTTTTTGTTCTTTCATCACTTTGGGTTTCTTTTTACCCATTGCCCGGCGCATTAAATCCGCTTGAGCCAAACTAAAGCCGGCTAAATCTGAAGCTATACGCATTACCTGCTCCTGGTAAACGATAACGCCGTAAGTTTCTTTTAAAATCGGTTCTAAGGAGGAGTGCAGATATTCAATTTTTTTGCGTTCAAATTTACGGTCTATAAAATCATCAATCATATCCATTGGTCCCGGGCGGTACAGGGCATTCATGGCTATTAAATCTTCAATACGCGAGGGTTTAAGCTTTCTGAGATATTCCTGCATCCCCGAACTTTCAAACTGGAATACGCCTACTGTCAATCCTTTGCTAAATAATTTGTATGTATCTTCATCATCTAAAGAAATATTTTTTACAGAAAATTGAGGATCGTATCTTTTGCGAATCATTCTTTCCGCTTTTTGAATAACCGTTAAATTACGTAGACCAAGAAAATCCATTTTTAACAATCCCAGCTCTTCGCACCAACCCATAGTATATTGAGTTGTAATTTCCTGATCTGTGCTTTTGCAGAGAGGTACAAAATTAGTGATATCCTCCGGAGCGATGATAATCCCGGCTGCATGGACAGAAGAATGCCGGACTATTCCTTCTAATGTTTGGGAATATTTAACTAACTCTTTTATTTGCGGATCGTCGCTTTCAGTAAGTTCCTTCAACTCCGGAACCTCGGAAAAAGCTCTTTTAAGAGGGATTGGCTTAGCTCCCTGAATAGGAATCTGCTTGGCAATGGTATCGGCTGTTTTTATAGGAATTTTAAGCACACGAGACACATCGCGGATTACTCCCCGCGAAGCCATTGTTCCAAAAGTTATGATTTGAGCGACATTTTTGGAACCATACTTTTCACGAACATATTCGATAACCTCTTCACGGCGTTCTACGCAAAAATCAATATCGATATCCGGCATGGTAATACGATCAGGGTTTAAAAATCTCTCGAAAAGCAGATCATAACGCAGCGGATCGACGTCTGTAATATCCAGACCATAAGCGACAATACTTCCCGCCGCTGATCCGCGTCCCAAGCCAACCGGAATATCGCGGTCTTTAGCGGCTTTAATAAAATCCTGCGTAATTAAAAAATAACCGGCAAAACCCATCTTTTTAATTACAGACAATTCATATTCAAGACGCTCGGCAATTTTATCATCCATCTTTGTATATTTCTTCTCAACGCCGCTATAGGCAAGACGCTTTAAATATTCATCAGCGTCAATATTGCCTTCGCTTTTAGGTAAGGGAAATTGAGGCAGGTGACGCTGACTAAGATCAATTTCCATATCTATTTTTTCGGCAATTTCCATAGAACACTCGTAGGCGTCAACTTTGTCTTTAAACAGCTTGTACATCTCATCCGGTGATTTTAAATATAATTCTTCCGTACCGTAGCGCATCCGGTTGGGATCGTCGCGGTCTTTGCCGGTTTGCAGACAAAGCAATATGTCATGCGCTTCATGATCGCCTTTATTCAGGTAATGATTGTCGTTG
>JAUXGF010000385.1 GCA_030622395.1 Calditrichaceae bacterium | reverse complement strand
TATTCCCATGGGAATCCCGTTCATGGATGTCTGTAAATATTAACGAGAACCAAAGTATTAAATTGATTAGCGAATGCGGACACAATCCTGCAAATGTAGCGGAAACCGGTACGGCTATCATTTTTGAAAAATATAA
This sequence comes from Calditrichaceae bacterium, assembly GCA_030622395.1. Taxonomy (GTDB): domain Bacteria; phylum Calditrichota; class Calditrichia; order Calditrichales; family Calditrichaceae; genus JAUXGF01. The sequence goes on along the minus strand of JAUXGF010000385.1, from coordinate 3,485 downwards.
TAAGCTTTTTAATCAAAAATTAAAAAAAGAAGTTCTTAAACAAATTGCCGATATTTTCGGAAAATATGGCGCAACAGTTCCCGTTTCTTCAATCTCTACTGTAATTAATCGTAATATCAATTCAATTGAAGAAATAAAGCCCCTGCTAATAGGATATGAAAATCAAGAACATACAGATTTTATAAATGATAATATCATATTACTTCAACCAACGCGGATTATACACCGCAAGAAAATTGAGGTCGATTTTACATTAATTAAAAAACTCTTTGATGATGAAGAATTTATAGAATATTTCGAGGTTAATAAGAATTTAAAAATAACCTTACTGGTAACCGGACCGATAGCTACGGGTCAATTAAATTATTTTTTTAAAATCTTAAAAGAATTTGACATCTTCATTTCTTCGATCAATTATAAATATAAAAATAATATTCTTCTCGGCTTTTTATTCAGTGAATTCGATAAACCGTCATTTAAGAAAAAGTATAAAAATCCTATTACAATTGCAGAATTATTTAACATTGCCTCGCTTGTTCTGCTTCCCAGTGAAACAGAAGGACGGGGTTTGCCTATTATAGAAGCGGCTGCCTGCGGCGCGCCTATTTTTTGCAGGAGATACTATCCGGAAGAGGTTTACGCAAAAGTAATCGGAGAGCGCCTGCCTAAAGCCGACCGCCTTAGAGTAATAGAATTTACAGATCCGCAACTAAATAATGTAATCATCGAAGACGTTAAGCAGCAAATCTTCTCACCTAAAAGTTATCAAAAACATATCATCCATAATAAAGAAGTAATTAAAAAAAGATATAGTATTTCTTCTTTAAAAAATGAATTTGAAAAAATATTGTACAAATTATACCTGCAGCTTACCTCGGATTCGACTGCTATTAAACTTGCCAAATGGGCAATGGATGAATATTTCAATCATATAAATACTAATAAATTCTTCGCTCAAAATATCCTTAACATTAAAAACAGGCAATATCTTGCCGGTTACGGTCAAATGGGTTTTATGATCTTTTTAAAATCATTAATTGATCCAAGTTATTTTAGGGTGGAAGAAAAACATATCCGCGGCATGGCAATGAAATTTGCCAAAGGACTTATCGATAATAATCCGGATCCAACGCCTCTTTCTGAAGAGACAATCCATAAATTTTATAATAGCGTTGACTCTATCTTTCAATACAGAAAGGGTGAAATCCCTATTCGGTTAGATCATTCCTTTGCTTACAGGCATCGAAATAAAAATTACTATCCATATAGAGATTTAACCCCTCAGGAATTAACCGGCGTTATTAATATACTCTTTAAAAAACTTGCCTGCCCCCCGCCGGTTATTAAAATAGGTGAAATTAAAGAATGGTCTAAAGATTGGTATAAAGATATATCTTCACTTTATAACAATGCCGGATTAGCCATTGATCATGTTGAAGAATTGGAAAAAAAATTAAACCTAAACATCCCGATTGCTCTTTTCCACGGCAACCAAATTGAATCGGAGATCAGGCTTTTTATCTTATACCCAATCAGAAAAAGACTTGGACTGGATGATGGTGAAACTATTAAATCTCAACTTTTAGAGAAAAATAAATTAGCGCCCGTCTATATTATTCAACATGAAGAACCACTCGGTAATTCCGTAACAAACGACGTATTAAAGTCTTATGTTTATTACAGCGGGAATCCGGAAATCAAGTTATTGTTTAAGAATGGCGTATGTAAAATCATCGGCAGCAAACAACATTCCGTAGGCGTTCATTTTTACGAAACAGGCAATGATGTAATCAGTGTTTTAAAAGAAGTTAAAGACGGCGGCGGTTTTATGATTGCCTTTGGCGACCATGCAGCGATGATGACCGATATTGTTGATATTGACCGGTTTCACATAGGCAGGGTTTCTTATAATATTGCCTCTAAGATTCTGGGGATTCCATTAGGCAGCGGTTATGTACAATGGGTTCCCGCGGGTCTGCGTTACACATTAGCTTATCCGACGCCCGTTCAAACAGGACTGGATTTTAGCAAAACGCTTAAAAGTTTTCTCTATAAAAAATTATGCGCTTCTATGGGCGATAAAAAGGTTTTAAAAATATTAAAAAAGGACGCCGAAGAAAAAGGCACGCCTATCAAAGCAGTATTAAAAAACTTAGATCGTCTAACAATTAAAAAATCAGAAATGAATTACTTTTCTATTAACGGAGTATATTCAGACGGTCTGCCGTGGGCTGGCGTTTTTGCTAAAATTGATATGCGTCGTTCAAATAAAAAATGGCGGTTCTCAGTTGAAGTTACAAAAGATAAGCCCAAAACCGTATTAAACTTTGTAAATGAATTTAATAAATCTACCGGCAATAATGCGCGCGCCGCCTGGAACGGAGGATATATTTTAAATCCCGAACTTGTCGGCAAATTAGGGATTCCGGAAACGTTTATCGGTTCGCCTTTAGGATTAATTATTTCGAATCATAGAATTCTTTCCCCTCCTTTATTTAATAAACCCGCCTTAATATATTCTTCTGACGGCAGTTTAAAGATACAAAGAGTAAATTGCTCGCAAGGCATTACTATTTTCGATTCAAAAAGGAAGATTGTTTTTAATCCCGAAGCTTACAATCCCAAGCGTCCTCTAACTATCCCCTGCTTTTATGATTTACTTTACGAAGATGAACACTTTGAAGGAAACGGCAGAATTTTAGTCAGGTTAGCCGGTAATATTATTAAAGATATAATTCACACAAAAGAGAATGAAAAAATTCCGGTATTACCGGTCGGCATTACTTTGTCATTCCCTAAAGACAAGTTTCCAAAATCATGGCGGATCGGGAAGGAATTAATCATAAAAATGAACGGCTGGGAAGAGATCGAATCCGCTATTGAAGCCGGACCTCAATTATTGGAAAACGGCAAAGTTTGCATTGACATGGAATTGGAAGGGTGGAAAACTCAGAACTCAATTAGAACGCAGGCAGCCAGGTTGGATTATTTAGATATGCGCGGGCCAAAAATTGCCGTCGGCATAGATAAATCGGGCAGCCTCTCGGTACTAACTGTTAACGGAAGAATCAGGGAGTCGGTAGGCGCTACTCACATTGACATGGCTGAGATAATGAAAGCAAGAGGAATGATCTTCGCTATGGGTTTCGATCCGGGCGGCAGCAGCACACTGGTTGTTGATAACAAAGTTTTAAACATCTCGCCCTATAATCATGAATATGAAAAGGACGTATATTCCCTTCCCCCGGAGCCGAGGGCTGTCGCTAATGCGTTAATTGTATGGGAAGAGGGGGAAGGATTGGAGGAGAATTGAATTATTGAATTGATGAATTAATGAATTGTTGGAAGAATGGAATGGTGGAATGGTGGTGAAGAATTTGGAATTTGGAACTTGGAATTTATTTGAGATTTGTTATTCGAGATTTATTATTTCCATTTTATCTGACTTGGATATAGAATATAACCATTTAATAAGGAGTTGAACT
>JAUXGF010000023.1 GCA_030622395.1 Calditrichaceae bacterium | reverse complement strand
TTAAAGAGAGGGGGATTTAGGGGGTGTGTTTTCACATAAACCCCTTCTCCCTATACGACCGAACAGTTCTCTTAATACCTTTTTCCAATGTATATTCATTAACAAACCCCAGCAGCTTTTCAGCCTTAACTGTTGAATATTCAATATTATCGTAAAACATATTAACTCTGCCCCTGGTCAACAAAGGAGGCTTTTTTGAATTAAAAATCGTATAGGCTAATTCAGTAAAAAATCCAACCGGATACAGCAGCCATTTAGGCAGCGGCACGGGTTTTTTAACCTGCGCCTCTTTGCAAAATATGGTGAAAATCTTATCCATTAATTCAGCTTGTTTATTTCCTGCAATAATTCTATTTACGCCTTTTAGTTTTTTATTATATGCCAAAAAATAAGCTCTTGCCAGATCGCCGACGTATATTACATGAAACTTATTCTTTTTTGAACCCGGACTGAAAAGCATTCCATTCTTGGCTGATTTTATATACTCATAAAAACCCGTGTTAAATTCTCTTTCGCCGTACACCCATGAAGGTTCAAGTATCGTTAAATTCAACCCATTCTCTTTTGCGAATTTAATTGATTCTATTGTCGCGAGCGCTTTTGTATCTCTATAATAATTAAGTTTGCAGGGGAATATTCTATCCAAAAAATAATTGTAATGTGAATTGAAAGCGCAATTTTCATCCTTAACTTCTCTGCAATTTTCTTCGCCGTAAGATGAAATTGAGCCGGTCATAATGATATTATTTATTCCGTTTTTTAAACAGGCTTTAAGTACATTTTGGCTGCCTTCAACATTTGTTTTATAGAACGATTTATAAGCGCCCCAATCCGCGGTGCGGGCGGCATTGTGTATCACAAAGTTAAAACCGTTAAAGGCTTTAATTAAACCTGCCTCATTCCGCACATCGCCATAGTGTATTTCAATTTTTGAACAATCAATATTCGACAAACCGCTTTCTTTTCTGACAAGGCAAGCCGTCTTTATTCCGGAGCTGACAAACCGCTCCACGATATGGCTTCCTATAAAACCGTTTGCCCCTGTAATAATAACTTTATTCATTTGAATTATACCCAAAATTCTAAATCACAAATAAAAAAATCTGCCTCCTTACTATTCGGGATGATAAGCCCCAATAAATCAAGTCGCTAAACAACAAAAATGGTTTCACCTGTTTGGTTATTTTTCTTATTTGAAAATTGGCATTTATTTGTATTTTGTTAATTGTTATTTGCGATTTATCTAAATTTCAATTTAGAAATTTAGATTATATCTCTTAAAAAGGATACCGCCGTTATGTCCGCCAAATCCGTATGATGTCGAAACAGCGTAAGTAACAGGCTTTTCGATTGTTTGGCTGACAAGGTTAACGCCCTCGATAGGATCGGGAATTTGATTGCCGTGTATTATTGATTTCTTAATAGAAAGAGCCGTAACCGCCGCCTCAAGCGCGCCGCTCGCTCCAATTGAGTGTCCCAAAATCCCCTTGGTTGCATTAATAAGCGGCTGCGATTGTTTACTCCCGAAGACTTCCTTTATTGCCTTAACTTCTATTTCGTCATTCGGAAGCGTGCCTGTTCCATGGCTATTTAAATAATCTATCTTACGATTGCCTTTTAACTTTTTCAGCAATTTGATTATCTGGCTGCCGGAATTTTCTATCTGCACAATATTGAAACCGTCGCTGTTGGATTGATAGTCAATAATTTCGGCATAAATATCCGCCTTTCTTTTCAATGCATGATTAAGTTCTTCCAGCACAAGGATGCACCCTGCTCCTTCGGAAAACAAAAACCCGCTTCTTATTTTAGAGAAAGGAACAGGCGCGCCGTCCGCCGATTTTGTCAGCGCACCCAGCATATCAAACCCGCGCATAATAGCTCCTGTATCGTCTTTTAAGCATTCGACCCCGCCGGTCAAAACCAGCTTATCATAACCGTCCTTTATCCTTTTAAATGATTCGCCCACCGCATAAGCGCCTGAAGCGCAGGAGGCGTTTACCGTAAAACAGCTTCCTTTCAGTTTAAACAGTATTGATACCCACGCTGAAACAGAATTAGGCATCATCATCGGTATAATCATTCTATTAAATCTAATTCTTTTTTTAATCAGATCATTTATAATTTTTTCGTCTTTAATAATATGGGCAAGATAAGAATGAAACGCCGGTTCCAATCCACTGAAGCCCGTCCCAAGAATGACACTGCATTCGGAAAGTCCGTCTACTTTATTAGTCTTCCCATCTTTGATTATCTTAAAGCCGGCGTCTTCTATAGCTAATTTTGCAGCCAGCGCCGCCATTCTATCTTCATCTTGCATCACCTTTTCATAATGCGCCGGAATCTCATAATCGGCAAAAGAAAATTCGGGAAGCGGCGCATAATACTTTGACTTAAATTCATAATTCGTTTCAAAATCAGCGGGAATTCTTTTCACACACATTTCATGCTTAAGAATGTTTGCGAAAAACGATTCTTTGCCAATGCCCGTTGACGTAACCGGCCCTATCCCTGTTATTACTACTCGCTTTGCCATATCAACTATTATCCTTTAACCAAACGATGATTGATTTTAAATAATCCCTTACGTCGTCATAATCCCTGGGCTGGATACTCAAATTATCCAATTCAATTTTCTTCCCATCCTCGTACAATATCTTAGAGCAGGATGAATGCGGAATGATTTCTCCCAGCCTGTAAAACGTAAAGTTCTTTTCTTTTGCCACTCTTAAAAAAATTTTCTCATCGGTTTTTTTGATAGTGAAAAGCAGTTCGTACTCACCGCAGCCGCCGAGAAATAAAAGCGTTTTTGGTAGCGATAAAAGTTTTGCCCCTATTACGCCGCTTTTTAAATAAGGAAGATTTTCTACAATATATCCGCTATTATTAATCTCAGAGATTGTATTCAATCCATTATAAACGCCGTCGCTGGTATCAATGCAGCTTGTGGCATATTCTTTAATAAGCTTGGATTCGGAAACACGAAGACTAAATTTATTTTTGATTGTATTTGTGATCCGGCTGATATTTTTGTTATCCGAATACAACTTTAACGCCGCTTCCAAATTCCCCAATCCAATCCTGCCCGAAATATAAACAGCGTCTCCCGGCGAAGCCCCGCGTCTTAAAATTTTCCTTCCATTAAGCTTGCCGATTACCGAAGCCGTATATCTCCAATTTTCGGATTTTCCTAAATCGCCGCCGATAAATGTCGCCCCTGCTTTTTTAATAACGCCGCCAATTCCTTTACAAAATTTTTCTATAAAATCATTATCCCAATCTTTGCCAACAGACATTGCATGGGCATAGAACAGAGGCGTCCCGCCGGAAGCAAGTATATCGCTGATCCCGCCGACAGCGACATTCCAGCCCAGTGTATAAGGATTGTTGTCGCGAAAAAGGTCTTCGCCGGAAAATTCGTCCATAGTAAATAAATAGGGAGAATTTTCAATATTAATTATTTCAGAATCGCTTTCGAAAACTTTATTAAGATGCGAAGGACCTGTCGGAATAATACGGTTAATAATTTCAATAATTTTTCTTTCATTATCCATTTGTTTTACCTGCGATAAGATTTAACTCGTCTTTTGCCATTTCGATTTTGCAGGGCAGAAATCCGGCAGGATCGCCGTCGAATTCCACTTCCGGATTTTGATTGTTGCCGTATATTTCAATTGTGCTGCAATACTTAAGGGAAATACAATTATTATTTTTAATCTTTCTGCCGCTGTAAATTGCCCGTAAACAATACGCTATATTTTTGAGGCTAAGATTTTGAACAGCCATATTATAGAACCGGTTGTCCCCATTTTTCAAATCGCTGTTCACCTTTATCCCGGAAGCGATATAGTAGGTTTTTCCGATTGATAAACTACAGAGGTTTTTTAATCTTTCCTGTTTGCCGTCTCTGCATATTAAAAAATCATTCGGTTTGTATGATATTAATACCCGAAGCAGAGATATTAACGTTCCCCAAAAGTCGCCGGCAATTTTTCGGATTCCGCTGTTAGCGTAACGCGCCAGCGAGGCTCCAATGCCGATATTAGCGCAGCATCCGAAATGCCCGCTTTGAAAATCATTATTATTTTCTACCGGTTTATTCTCAAATTCCGGCATATACTTTTTGGCATAGGTTATTTTGCCTGTTTTAATTTTTACAGTGTTGTTCTTAATCAGAACATTAACCGCAGACTCCAAATCATAAGGGATATTATAACTTTTACAAAAATCAGGACTTGTGCCCGTATAAATAACCCCCATTTTTGCCTTTGAAATCCTGCAGCCGTTGTTATCATAAAATCCATTTAAAACTTTATTGATTGTCCCGTCGCCGCCCACTGCAACAATCACATCATAACCGGCTTTGTTGGCTGTATCGGAGCGGTTGTATGCTTCATCCATATTAGCGGTCAATTTATAATCATAATTAATTTTTGCCTTGTCCAGCATATCAAATATTTTTTTAAAAGCTTTACTGCTTTTCCCACTACGCGAACCGGGATTTAAGATTAAAAAGTATTTCATGGATTGTTCCTGAATAATTCTCTCTTACCTCTTTGTGAATGCCGCTATATTTAAAATTGAGGCTGGGGCCGAAACCTAATTGGTATAGAAATATTATTATATAAGCATATTAGTAAGCCATCTACAATTGCCCCGATTAGCGCTGCGTAAATTAAACTTTCTTTTTCATTTTTTATCTGTAACTGCCCAATATCCTTAAAATTAACCGGTATAATTTTGTCTCTATATTTTATCTTTATCTTCTTAAACCTATAACTTTCATTTAAATTAGTTTTATTCATATCAATCGAATCTGAACAGATAATTCCATTATATTCACCTTGAACAAAATATCCGCTTTTTAATATAACACAAATGTAATCGCCGGGTTTTACCATATTAATTTCAGACCTGGTTAATGCGATTATGTCTGGCTTGGAAGCATTCTTCTTTGCAACTATTCCAAAATTTATAAGGGAACATCCGCTCAATTGGAATGTTGCAGCGGCAGCCATTAGCAAGGTTAAATTATGAAGTGTTTTGTTCTTCATTGTCAACACATCCTCTTTTATTTGTTATAATTTTTACCAAAGATTTCCTATATTTAACCAGCCCAAAACCTAAAGCTCCAATCAACAAGCCAACAGGACAAATTATTAATGCCATGATAAAGGATATACCGCTTAGAATCTCCAATAAATTATATAATAATGTAGAATCAGCCGACATTTTACTTAGACCATATAGAAGATTATGCAATACAATAAATATGGGTATCCCAAGTAAAGAAAATATAAAAAGGAATTTAAATTTCCTTTTTTCTCGCCAATGATGTACAAATGCAATTATAAAGACAATTATCCCAAAAAATAATAACAATATCCCTGGGAGATTGTCCGCAATACCAATGATAAATGCTGTAATCAAAAAAATAATACTTATCGCTAACAAAATAAACGTCACTTCTCGTTTACTTTTACCGCCATATAACTCTGAAAGTCTAATCATATTATAAATCTCCTTTTTATTAGATTGATTTATAGAAAAGATTTTAATAATGACTATCCTACTTACAACTTCCCAAGATTTACTTAATACTAACTAAATATGCTATATGCAAAGGTTCTTCAAACTAACGGGCTATATTACATCTTACAATAACGCAATAAATATAGATATCCCGATATAAAATCTTACTTGCCACCAAGTGGAAAAGTAATCCCGGCAAAAATCTGAATCCCTTTGGTTTTAACATCTGTATCTGGATCATCTGGATCGTCATTTATGTTTGTTAGACCAAGGGCATAGCGAGCTTCCAAGAAAATGGAATTATTACTCATCGCTACACTCACACCAGCACCAAAACCAATGCCGAAATCAAGACTTTTGGTTTCATCTTTAATGTCTTCTTCCTCTGAATAGCCGCCCCCGCTCACCTTCCCTTTACCACTCAGGAGGTAACCGATAGTTGGCCCAGCTATTACATAGGGTTTGATCTCACTGGTGCCAAAAGCATATTTGAGCATCACTGGAATTTCGATATAGGCTAATTTGCTTTCGAGTTCGAATATATCCCAATCTCCCTTAGCTCCCTTTTGTAAATACATCGGCTCAAGGTGGAGCGTAATAAATTCATTCAGATCATAATCTAAAACACCGCCGAATCCAAATACTGTAAGGTTAGATATTTCCATTCCTCCTTCTAATGGATCTACATCACAGCTTGCCAGATTTAGTCCGCCCAGAACACCAAGATGAACCTGAGCTCCGGCTGGCAAAGCCATACAAAGTGTTACAAACAACACCAGAAACACATTCATGATTTTCATGTTACCTCCAGTTAATAATTTAAGTTAGAAGTCCGCAGGGTAAAATCCACACAACAATTAAATAATGGAATTTGTTGGGCCGACGTTCATTCAGGTTTTACGTTATTCATAGTAATAAATTTCAGAACGGTCGGGAAAAGAATACATGAACACGGGAAATTTCGTCCGGCGGATCGAACTGAATTTGAGAGGGAGCTCCAAAAGCCTTTGAATAATAGGGATCTAAAGTCATTGCTTCCTCATGGAGCTTATTTCCGCCTTCCTTATCGCCTGTACGGAATTTAATCATGGCCAACTTACTTATTACAAAGGCTTTCATGGGATTTATTGGTTCGGGCCGAGATTTCAGATAAGTTTCGAATGCATTCTTAATCAGGGGAGCTAATGAATCAAGTTTCGCAGGATTTTGCATAGCCTGCATTAAATAATACCTTCCTAACTCCACATACAGAATATTGTTCTTAGCGTTCAGACTAATCGCTTTTTCAAAATATTTGGTTGCTTCCTCAATATTTTCGTAATATAAGTAAACTTTTCCCAGCGCCTCATGTACATCAGCGTTGTCCATTTGCTTCTCTTCTATTTTTTGCCAGAACTCAATATGGTTTTCATCTTCCGGCATTACAAACTCGCGCGCTTTAGCTCCGAACACAATATCTGCTTCTTCCAACCCTCGAACATACTTTTCCGCCTTAGCTGAATCACCACCCATATTGGACGGAAGCATTGCAAAAAGCTCAACAAGAAACAACTTTGCTTCGTGGTAATCAGGCTTCAGGATAAGCACAGATTTATAGGATTCAACAACTTTCGTAAAATCTTCGCTAACACCATCCTTACCCATCTTTATACTTGCGTATAAATTAAAGTAATCAATGTATCCCATATAATATTGATAAATCACATTATCCGAGTCATTTTCAACTGCCTTTTGAACAGTCTGCTGAATATCGGCTATACCACTCATTAGTTCCCTGGGATTTCCCAATCCCATGTGCAGTTTTGTCCTGGCAATTTCATACCAGGCAGCGGCATTAGTGGAATCTTCTGCTATAGCCTGCTCAAGAAGCGCTTTGGCTGAGTCTGCTTTTCCATTCATTCTTAATTCATAGGCTTGCTGTACTGTCTTGCCCAACTCTTGTCCGGTGCAGGACCAAAGCACAAAGGACATACAAGCAACAGCAAAACTTAAAGACATTATAATAAAACGCCTTTTTAAAATACTTTTTGTTTTCATGATTATATCCTCCTTAAATTATTGGGTAGTGTCATCCCGACCCCGATTAATACGCCAGCGGGCGCATCCGCCAACCGGTGCGATCGGGATACAATTATTTAATTTGTATCTTTTAATATTTCAATAACTTACTTTAAAAATAACTCCTCTCCTCCTGGATTCTTGTCTAACTTTGTTGTTTCTGCTTCAGAAAACATTATTTTCATGAAGTCATTCTTTTAATCTTTAATATTCGGATTGTTGATATTGGGAATAATAATTCCCTACCTTAAAAGTTCTGTGGTTAATATTTCTTACCTTTATCGCCGCAAATGCCTCAAGCGCCTTCTCAATATCCTTTTCTTTTAAATCCGCCCCGGCGATTAATCTCACCCGGCCTTTATTGGGAGGAACCGAGGGCGGTACGAACGGCGTTGACAAAATATTATGCTCATACAGTCTTTTTGCCATTTTGATTGTATCTTCAAAACTTCCGCAAAAAATTGATGTGATAGGAGCCTGCCCGTTTTCTAACTGAAAACCGCAATCTTTCAATCGCTCGCTTATCAGGGTCTTGTAACGCCATATTTTTCGGCTGATCGAATCGAATTCGCTTTCAATAATTTCGATTACTTTTTCGATACCGCCGAGTATAGCGGGCGGTAAAGCGGTTGAATATATTAAGCTGGAGCAGGAATACCTGAGATATTCTATAATTTCTTTTTTACCGGAAATCATTCCGCCGGTATTAGCGATAGCTTTGCCTAATGAAGCGGTGTATATTCCCTGAAAATCTTTTATACCTTTTTCTTCTAAAATTCCCCTGCCCGTTTTGCCGATAACCCCGATTCCGTGCGAGTCGTCTATTATGGGAAGCGCGTCGTATCGAGTGCATAATTCCACGATTACATCAAAAGGAGCGATACTACCTTCAGTTGAAAAAACAGATTCTGTAACCACAAATACTTGCCTGTACCCTGTTGATTTTTCCAACAATTTTTTAAGATGATTTACATTGTTATGCAGGAAAGGTTTAATTTTACATCCGGCGGTTTTTATGCCCTCAATAAGCGAGGCGTGAACATAATGATCCACTATGATCAAATCTTCTTTACCTGCGATTTTTAAGAACAGCCCGCAGTTAGCCTGATAACAGGATGGAAAAATTGTCGTTGATTCAAGTCCCACAAATTCCGAAAGTTTATCCTCTAAATTCTTAAATATTTCCACATATCCGGTGGCGATTGGCGTTCCGCACATAGAGGCGCCGTACTTTTTGACCGCTTCTATCATAGCATTCTTCACTCTTTCATCACCGGCAAGCCCCAAATAATTATTGGAAGCCAGATCAACAAATTCCTTGCCGTTTATTTCAACTGTCCCGTCGATCCCCGAAGTAATCCTGCAATAGTAAGGATTGAAGTTCAATTTTTCGGCAATGCTTTTATCGACCACAAACCGTTTATAAAAATTCGTTGATTCCATTTTTCACCCCTGTAACAATAATATATTTACCTTGTAATAATTGAATTATGTCAAGGACTATTTTTATATTATCAAAATCCGATTCATCAATAGTTATATCGAATTCGTCTTCAATGGCGTTAATAATCATCATAGTATCGAAAGAATCAAGCCCTAATTCATTTCGTAAATCAGTGTCAGCCGTTATATCATATTTCTCTTCGATGTTATCCTTTATAATTGATATTATTTGTTCTTCTAAATTCATGTCTCTACCTCCTAACATTGTTAAATTTATAATGCATAACGCAGAGAAAAAGTGGCAATTGATGTTTTCTTACTCTACGCGCTTTGCTCTCTGCGCTCTGCCTTAGTTTGGTAACATTTTGTTAGATTTATTGAATCACACATTACAGCGCATGTATTGCAACTAATACATTTTGATACATAATTCCCATCTGCATATAATTTATTTGCAAAATCAGGTTCGCAGATAAATGGACGACACAGACTGATAAAATCTGCGTATCCCTTTTTGATGGTAGAAAATATTTCCTGACCTGTTCTGAATCCGCCCACAACTATAACAGGTATTATATCAGTAAACTGTTTTGCTGTTTGAGCATAAGGAAGATTATACATCGGTATAAATGGTTTAATTCTTTGTGATACAATAGGAGCGGCAAATGTTTTCCATAGAAACTTATGCCAGTTGTTATTTATTTTGTAGCGCGGATTGTATTTCAGGATCGTATCAAAAGGGACGCCATTTCCTCTGAAAATATTTAAGGCGTAATCCATAGTTCCGTAGCTTATTTCGATTCCGGCAATTTTTTTAGAGTCTAAAAATCTAATTAAATTTAAAAACTGCTTTTGAGTAAATTGTTTTAGATAGTCGCCGCCTGCGCTCACCTTTATAAGGATTGGAAAATCTGCCCCGTATTTTTCACGGATACGGTCGATAATCATATCTAAAAATTTTATCCCGATTCCGGTTTTAGAATCGACGCCGAAAATATCTTTTCTATTATTTATTACCGGCAGAATAAATTGATGGACAAGATAGCCGTGTGCAGCATGTATCTGAACGCCGTCAAAACCGGACTGTTTAGCCCGCCGGGCAGAGCCGGCAAATGTTTCAACAAGGGAAAAGACTTGATCAGTAGATAACCTTTCAGGCTTTGATTTAAAATAATGTGATTTTTTATATGACGCTCCATAAACTTTACCTCCTGTTGTTTCTTTTGACGTCTGTCGCCCGGCATGTGCAATTTGCATAAATATTTTACAATCATATTTATGAACTTCATCTGTCATTTCTTTATAAAATGGTATTTTATCATCATTGTCAATTCCGGCTTGACCGGGCTGCATCGCTCTTCCATCGTTGCTTATAAAGACAAATCCGGTGATAATCGCTCCAATATTATTTTGAGCCGGTTTAACATACAATTGTTTATAATCTTCACTGGGAAATCCATTTTTATCGCACATCCCCTCATAAGTTGCAGACCGGACAATCCTGTTTTTCAAAGCGATGTTTCCCAGATAAGCTTGTTCAAAAATATCCATTTTATTTTACTTTTATTTTATGCCGCTAAGACACCGCCCGCCCCAAGCGGGGGCAGGCAAAGACTCGAAGTTTTAATAAAATTTTTTCCTTTGTATCTTAGCGCCTTAGCGGCTATGAAATTTCAAATACCTTTTGTTAACTTTTAGGATTCACATGCATTTCAAAAATAAATCCCACGAAAATATATGAAAAGATAAACAGCCATACAGCTAAATCAGGATTAAAAAATGCAACAAGCGCCGCCTGCCCGCATATACAGGCTCTGAAATTTGTTCTCAGTGATGTATAAGTCTTTTCTCCCAGCGGATTTAAATAATAAAGCGCACCCGTCCAGATTTGAAGAAATATCGTCAGCAGACCGAGAATAATAAAAGTAGTATTAAGTTCAATCCAGAGCATGTTAGTTATCCGCAGAATAATGAAAACTATTGTAGGAAGAAAAGCTGAAATAACCGCAATAATTCTTGACCGCCTTATGCCGTATTTAACAACTATTGTTTTTTTGCCGGCGGCTTTATCCCCTATATATTCTTTAAAATATGTGTAAAAAGTCATCAGCGCATTCATTATCCAGATAAGAATAAGGGCAGAAAAGCGATGCGGTTGTAAACAAGTAGAAGAAGTAGGACCGGAGGCATAAGCGCCGTACAGAGTAGCCATCGTAATCATCAAGCCGAAAACGATATTGCCGAGAATGCCGTAACCTTTAGCGTATTCATATAAAACATTTAAAAAAACTCCGGCAATTAAAAATATTATTGCTGCGGGTTCTAAATAAAACCAGGTTACTATTGCCGTTAAAAATAGTAAAGAAATTGAAAGCGCCAGCGCTTTGTTAGGATTAAGCTCTCCTGTAACCATCGGTCTTTCCGGGGCGTTGATTCTGTCTTCTTTGAGCCCCAGGTAATCATTTATAATCTGGTTTACTCCCCAGCTCAGGAACAATAAAATCAATATTATAATCTTTTTTTCCGGCGCCGGCAAAATTTCAATAGTCCTTTCAATATGACCTTTAGCCATGTGTTCATAGTAAGCTACTCCGATCCAACCGGCAATGCCTGTTACAAATGAATAATACAGGCGCATTGATTTGATATATAAGGTTAAAAATTTTATTATAGAATTATTCATTATTTTGTCCTGTTTAAAATTTTCACTTTCATAATAATAATTTGATTGGATAAGATTGTCATAATTTTGTAAAAGAGATGTAAATATTTAGTTAAGATTAAATCAACTGATTTATGCTTTCATTATTTCTTTTAGCATTAGTTTTTATTGTCTTTGATAACTCAGATCAGTTTCTCTTATAGTTAAAATTTATCTCTCCTTAGCAAATTGATTTTTTACGAGTAATGTTACCAACATCAAAAAAACTCGCGAGTATTTTACGATGCAGGTAAAAAAAACATGGATATAAAATAGAGTGTCTATTCAGTGGATATTCTATTAAAAGAGTTTGTTTGATAGTTTTGGTATTTCCTCAAAGTCATTTCTTTTTATTGTGATTTAATTAAAAAAATGATGGTATTTTTTAGAGGATTTTATTTGGAAGTTATTAAAACACTACGCATGTTGTATAACTTTTGAATATGAACAATTGTGGGAACAGATATAAATGAAAATGAATAAAAAATCTTAATCATTAGCTTCACTGTTCCCGAAGTTCAGGCTGTTGCAGTTTCGTTAAATTTGGGCGTTTTAAGGGGCTGAAGCCCCTTTTGATGAGGAGAGTCAGATAACCCCGCCCTAAAGGGCGGGGCTACTGAATATATTATAAATAGATCATTAGCCCCGCTATTTATGGCGGGGTCAATAGAGCCCCCCTCTAGGTTCTACGCCCTTTAGGGCGTTAAAAGACAGAAAATGACTATTCTGCAACACCCTGAAGTTCGGGAACAGCCAAGCCAAATGATATAATGACAATCCCTTCCGCATCAATCAATTTGTTTACTATGTTCTAAATTTATATCCCGCTCCATGAAGCG
>JAUXGF010000187.1 GCA_030622395.1 Calditrichaceae bacterium | reverse complement strand
TATTTGCCCGGCGTTGAAAGTATGGTCGGTCTTTTTATTAACACATTACCGATCCGTGTGAGTATAGATTACTCAAAAACATATTCAAACTGGCTAAAAGAATTACAGATGCAAAATGTTGAACTAAGGCAGTATGAATATACACCGCTGGTAAATATTCAAGGCTGGAGCGATGTTCCGCGATCGCTGCCTCTGTTTCAAAGCCTGCTTGTTTTTGAAAACTATCCGGTAGGAGAGACACTTTCTGAAAGCAAAAGCACCTTACAAATTACCGATGTTCGTTCTTTTGAACGAACAAATTATCCTATTACACTCGTTGCTTCTCCTGGTAAAAAATTGATGATTGAGATTGCCTACGAACCCGAAAAATTCGATTCACAGGTTATCCGGCGTATGCTAAAACATATTGAAATTATTCTTGATACTATTACTTCAAACCCGGATAAAAATCTAAGCACGCTAAATCTAATTTCTGATGAGGAAAAAACGTTAACTCTAAAGGAATGGAATGGAAAAGCCACTCCCTATCCCGAAAATTCCACGATACTTGATTTATTTGAAAAACAGGTTTTAGAAAATCCGGAAGCAATTGCCGTCGATTACGAAGACAGAACATTAACCTATAAAGCGCTGAATGAACAAGCCAATCAATTATCGCACGTTTTACAGGAAAAAGGCGTAAAGCCCGAAACAATAGTCGGAATTTCACTGGATCGATCCATCGAAACAGTAGTTTCGGCTATAGCGGTGCTTAAAGCCGGCGGGGCCTATGTGCCGATTGATCCTGAATATCCGGAAGAACGCATAGATTACATGATAGAAGACTCCGGCATACAGCTCCTGGTGACCCAAAAAGAGCTTTCCAATATTTTTAAGAAATATGATTTACAACTGATTGTTATAAACGCCGATAATTTAAAACTAGAAAATGAAAATAAAGAAAATCCGCAAAGCGGCGTTTTGCCCCATAACTTAGCTTACATTATTTATACTTCCGGCTCAACCGGCAGGCCTAAAGGCGTACTTTTGCAGCATCAGGGTGCGGTAAACTTTTTTATTAATACAAATAAATTCTTTCTTTCAGAAAAAGGTAAATCCGTGCTTCAACTGGCTTCCTTCAGTTTTGACGCTGCTACAGCCGAGATATTCATCGCCCTGTTGAGCGGCGCTACAGTGCAGATGGTAAAAAAAGAAACGCTCTTATCCACGCATGATATGGTAAAATTCTTAAATGAAAAGAAAGTTACCACGGCGACTATTCCACCATCGCTTTTAACCCTGCTGCCTGAAGATGAAATAAATTCATTTGAAACCATTGTTTCTGTAGGAGACGCTTGTACCTGGGACTTAGCCAGCCGCTGGAATAAAAAATGCCGTTTTATCAATGGCTATGGTCCAACCGAATGTACGGTTGGCGCTATTATGGGATTAATAAAAGAAGGAGAATATCTTTCTGTAACACTGCCTATTGGCGCCCCCATAGATAACGCAAAAATTTATTTATTAAATCAATACTTACATCCTGTACCCATCGGCGTACCCGGCGAAATTTATATCGGTGGTCCTGGAGTTGCACGCGGTTACCACAAGCGTCCCGCTTTAACTGCCGAAAAATTTATTCCCGATCCTTTTAGTGAAATCGAAGGCGCCCGGCTGTACAAGACCGGCGATTTAGCCCGCTTTTTACCGGACGGAAATATTGAATTTATCGGACGTACCGATTTTCAGGTAAAAATACGGGGATTCAGAATTGAATTAGGCGAAATTGAAGCCGAAATCATCGCACAAGATAATGTAAAGGATGTTGTAGTGTTAGCCAGAGGCGAAGCAGCAAGTGAAAAATCGGTTGCCGCTTACATGGTTGCACAAAACGGTAAAGAAATTGACATTCAAAAACTTCGCACAACCTTAAAAGGACAACTGCCCGAATATATGGTACCGGCAGCCTTCGTAGTAATGGAAGCTTTTCCCTTAACGCCAAACGGCAAAGTAAATCGTAAAGCCCTTCCGGAACACGATAAGGTTGGCCTGATATCCGATGATTATGTTCCACCGCGCACTCCGGAAGAAGAAATCTTAGCGGGAATTTGGGCGCATATCCTCAATCTGGAAAAGGTTGGAATAAACAGCAGTTTCTTTGATCTCGGCGGTCATTCGCTTATGGCGACCCAAGTTATTTCACGAATCCGCGACGCCTTTGAAGTTGATATCCCTTTACGCAGCTTGTTTGAAACGTCGACTATTGCTGAATTAGCTCAGCAAATTGATAAAATCCGCAAAGGGGAAGCAGGCATTGCAGCGCCGCCCTTAGAAAAAATATCACGCGATGAAGCGCCGCCCCTGTCCTTTGCCCAACAGCGTCTCTGGTTCTTAGATCAACTGGAACCAGGCAGCGCCTCTTATAATATTCCTTCGGCTGTTCGTTTATCCGGAAAACTAAATACGGCTGCTCTCGAAAAAAGCATTAATGAAATAATCAAACGACACGAATCGCTGCGCACTACCTTTGCCAGTGAAGACGGCAAACCGGTGCAGGTTATCTCCGATCCCACGGAATTTAAAATTCAAATTATTGATCTTACCAACTTACCTGAAACTGAGCGTGATCATGAAACAATGGGATTATTAGAAGAGGAGGCTCACAGTCCGTTTAATCTGGCTGAAGGACCTCTTTTCCACGCCGGTTTATTAAAATTAGCGGATGAAGAACATATTATTGCATTTAACATGCATCATATTATTTCGGACGGCTGGTCTGTGGGAGTGCTGATCAATGAAGTTACGGCTCTTTATATTGCTTTTAGTAAAGACCTGCCGTCTCCTTTGCCGGACTTGCCGATACAGTACGCTGATTTTGCCCACTGGCAGCGTAAATGGTTAGACGGCGAAGTATTGGAAAAACAAATCAACTATTGGAAAAAGCAATTAGCGGGCAGCCCGCCTCTGCTGGAATTGCCCACTGATCACCCAAGACCGGCGGTTCAAACTTTTAACGGATCAACCGAAACTATTCGTTTATCCAAAGAGCTGTCCGGCGCCCTGCTGGAATTAAGCCGCAAGGAAGGCGTTACGCCTTTTATGACTTTGTTAGCTGCTTTTCAAACATTACTCCATCGCTACAGCGGTCAGGATGAAATCCTTGTCGGTTCGCCCATAGCAAACAGAACCCATTCTAAAATGGAAAATTTAATAGGCTTTTTTGTAAATACGCTGGTTATGAAAGCCGATTTTTCTGATAATCCAAGCTTTAGCGATCTGCTGCGGCAGGTACGCGAGACCGCTTTAGGCGCTTACGCCCATCAGGATATGCCCTTTGAAAAATTAGTTGAAGAAATACAACCGCAGCGCGATCTAAGTCATTCCCCGCTTTTCCAGGTTGCTTTTGCACTGCAAAATGCGCCGACGCGGGAAGTAATGAAACTGCCGGATCTGACATTATGCGCAGTCAGTTCGGAAAGCGGCGTGGCAAAATTCGATCTTACCTTAACTATGATCGAAACCAGCGAAGATATTGTCGGGTCTCTGGAATACAATACAGACTTATTTGAGAAAGCTACTATTCTTCGCATGATAAATCATTTCACCGCCTTACTGGAAGGCATAGCCGCAGAGCCTGAAACTGAAATCGCTGATTTACCGATGTTAAGCGAAGATGAACGGCAAAAGCTTTTAGTTGATTGGAATCAATACGAAGCGGAATTCCCTGATGACAAATGCGTTCATCAATGGTTTGAATCGTATGTTGAGGAGCAGCCTCAGGCGCCGGCTCTGGCTTATAAAGCCGACTCACTGGCGGAAGCGATAGAAATCAGCTATCAGGAAATGAATAAACGCGCCAATCAATTAGCGCGCCGTCTTAAAAAATGCGGAGTGGATCCCGAAAAAATAGTCGGCGTCTGCATTGAGCGTTCAATTGAAATGGCTGTGGGCATGTTAGCTATTTTGAAAGCCGGCGGCGCTTACGTGCCAATTGACCCGGCTTACCCAAAAGACCGCATCGAATATATGATCGAAGATTCCGGTCTGTCGGTAATATTAACCTGTGAAGCGATAAAAAATCAACTCCCGCAGAATCAGGCTCAAATTATTTGTTTAGACAGCGAATGGGAAAGCATATCAGACGAGAGCGGCGATAATCTTCCGGTCGATACGCATCCCGATAATCTTGCTTACGTAATTTATACATCCGGCTCAACAGGCAAACCAAAGGGGACTATGCTGCGCCACCGAGGCGCCTGTAACTTAGCCGCCGCCCAAATCAAGGCTTTTAACGTTAAGCAGGGCAGCCGGATTATGCAGTTCGCTTCCCTCAGTTTCGACGCCGCCACATGGGAATTTGTTATGGCGATGTTAAGCGGCGCGGCGCTGATTTTAACCAATCGTGAAACAATAGCCGCGGGTCAGGAGCTGGTAAAGGTTATGGGTGATCAAAAAGTAACCGCTATTACCCTGCCCCCTTCTGTGTTAGCTGTATTGCCGCAGGAAATTCTGCCCGAACTGCAAACAATTATCACAGCCGGCGAAGCGGTTTCCGGCGATCTTGTGGATAAATGGGGAAAAGAACGTCAATTCTTTAACGCTTACGGACCCACTGAAACAACAGTTTGCGCCTCAATGCATTTATGTGAAGGAAGCTATCCGCAGGGTCCGCCGATCGGCAATCCTATCGCTAATTTTAAACTATATATTTTAGATAAGCATTTGCAGCCCGTACCGGTCGGCGTGTCCGGCGAACTTTGTATCGACGGCGTCGGTTTAGCGCGCGGTTATTTGAACCGTCCCGCTTTAACGGCTGATAAATTTATTCCGAATCCCTTCAGCGGTCAGCCTGGGGCTCGTCTGTACCGCAGCGGCGATTTGGCACGCTACCTGCCTGACGGCAATGTTGAATTTTTAGGACGGATTGATTTTCAGGTTAAAGTGCGCGGCTTCCGTATCGAGCTGGGCGAGATCGAAGCCCTTTTGGATCAACGCGGGGAAATTAAGGACGTTATCGTACTGGCAAGAGAAGACACGCCCGGCAGCCAGCGCCTTGCCGCCTATTTGGTCGCTCAGGATGAAGTTGAATTAGACGTCTCTGAAATAAAAAAGTATTTGCGGGAACGGCTTCCGGATTACATGGTTCCGTCCTCTTTTGTTATATTAGATAAACTTCCGCTAACGCCAAACGGCAAAATTGACCGCAAGGCTCTTCCGGCGCCTGAAATTACCCGCGAAGATTTAAGCGCTGAATATGCGCCTCCTACAAACGAGGCTGAAGAAAAATTGGTTAAAATTGTCGGGAAATTATTAAACATTAAAAAAGTCGGGATTAACGACAACTTCTTCGAGTTGGGTGGACATTCGCTTTTAGCCACTCAGTTTATGTCGCGGCTGCGCACGGCTTTCGGCGTGGAGCTTCCCCTTAAAACTCTGTTTGAGAAACCTACTTCCGCGCAAATCGCCGAAGAAATCGAAAAGGCAAAAGCACAGGGACAAACAGCGCAAGCGGCGCCAACAATAAAACGCGTTTCCCGTACAGCGAGAAAAATTAAAAGATCGGATTTGGATTAACCCCCTTTTAATCCCCCTAACAAGGGGAGCTATTTATGGGGCGCTGCGCGAGAAACAGGAATTAGGAATTTGGAGATGGGAATTAGGAAGTAAGAAGTGGGAAGCAGGAAATCTGAAAGACTTTAATTAATTTTCTTCTTACTTTTTTCCCATTAATTCCCCCAGATCCATCTGGAGGATTTTCTATGTTCTTACAATGTCATTAAATTGATGAGAATAGCATATTTTTCTTTATGTCCCGTCCCAAAGGGAGGCTGTGCCTAGGGACAAACGAGAATAGCCCAGAGATTTATCTCTGGGAAAAGATAATATACCAATATTGCAAGTCCCGTAGGAACATCCGAAAATAGCCCAGCAATTTATTGCTGGGGAATGAATAAAAAACCGATTTCCGTCCCGTAGGGACGTCTGAAATTTTCAAGCATAATACATAAAATTGTATTTAGGAAGGAAATCATTCCATGGCTCATTCTTATGTCAACATTTTGATTCATTACATTTTCAGTACAAAGAATCGTAATAAGGATATTTCCCCGGATTTGCAGGATCGTCTTTGGGCTTACATGGGTGGAATTGCCCGTGAAAATAAAATGAAGGCTTTA
>JAUXGF010000350.1 GCA_030622395.1 Calditrichaceae bacterium | reverse complement strand
TTTAAGGGAAGAAGTTCAAATATTAATCAGAGCATGGATATTAAAAATCTAGTTAAGCGTCCCGAAATAAAACTAAAAAAGCTCTTAAAAATTATTACTAATAAAGAGTACCAGGAAAGCTCGATAGCAGAAGTAGAGTATAACATAAAACATGAGGGCTATATCCAGCGCCAAAAAAGGATGATTGAAAAATACAAAAAAATAGAGGACAAGCTAATACCGCAAGAGATTAATTATGATTCGATCAAATCGCTTTCCAATGAAGCAAGAGAAAAGCTGATTAAAATAAGACCGTTGAGCTTAGGTCAGGCTTCGAGAATATCGGGAGTAAGCCCCGCGGATATTTCTATTTTGGTTATTTATATGGCAAAGAATAGATATTGGGAAATGTAATACATTGATTCTAATGGGAATTTTTATGAGTGGGTTTGTTGACTTAATCATTTTTTTAAACTGTAGAAGTTCGAATAAGTTGAAAACCTCAATTTTTCAGGGTAATAATAATATCGGCTCTATGTCGTTTTGTGTGGGTAGTTTGTTCTAAGATATCAATAAAAACCAACAAATGTCATTTCCCCGAAGGGGTGGCTTTGCCACGACGAGAAATCTTAAGGGCAGCGTTTTAACTACTATTTTGTATATATAACGAGTAATTGGTCTAATAAAGTAATGTATGTTGGCGTTACAAATGATTTACGTCGAAGATGATGAACATAAGCATAAAATTATTAAGGGATTTACTCAAAAATATAATGTAAATAAGCTAATATATTTTGAAACATTCCAGGACATCCGCCTAGTAATCGCCAGGGAAAAAGAAGTCAAGAAATGGAGACGCGAAAAGAAAAATAAATTAGTTAATTTGAAAAACCCTGAATGGAGAGATTTAAGCCTTGATTTTGAGTAGTAAGATTTCTCACCCTCCCAAAGCGTCAGGATTCGAAATGACATGTAGGCCGAGACAATCTGAAACTACCCACACAAATCGACATAGAACCGTAAATATTAAAATACCCCACAAATTAACTGACCACATACCGGGAAGTTTCACGTGAAACATGATTTATCAATTAAAGAGCTAATTAAGTTTTTGAATAAACACCGTATTTGTTTAAACAAAAACCAGGTAGAGCAGTTAGAGTCTTTTAAAAAGGCTTTGATAGGGTGGAATAAAAAGACCAATCTGATTTCAAAAGGAGATACTGCGTATGTAGTGGAAAGGCATTTCTTACCAGCCTTTTATTATGTATTTCAATTAATTGACGATGGTATTTTAAAAGATCAGAGAATATTGGATTTAGGAAGCGGAGGCGGCTTGCCGGGAATATTACTTTCTATTTATTTCCATGAAAATGAAATTGTCTTATTAGATTCATCAAGAAAAAAAACATTATTTTTAAAATATATAGTAAAAAGGCTGAATTTGCATTCAACCGTTGTGTGTGACAGGGCTGAAGATTATAAAGACAATCTATCTGAAAAAGTTGATATAATCACAGCCCGTTCTGTCGCCGCTATTCCAATCTTAATAAATCTTGGTATGCCGTTATTAAACGATAAAGGCAGGCTATATGCAATGAAGGGGACGAATTATAAAAACGAAATGAATTCTGTGAATCTCTGTCAGACAAGCTTGATTGAATTACCAATAAATACAGAGTGGATCGATTTTTCTAATTATTTAACCGGTAAAACCTTAGTTAGAATGGAGAAGATAAGTGACAAAAAATAATCTTTTTGAAGAATTGTCCGCGTTAATAACCGAAAGCAGGAATCCGGATTCTTATGAAATTGACGTTATGGATACTAAAGACATTGTCCGGTTGTTTAATTCGGAAGACAAGAAAGTATCGCTTGCTGTTGAAAAAGAGATTCCTTATATAGCGCAAGCTGTCGAAATAATAACCGAAGCTTTTAAAAAAGGCGGCAGGCTAATTTATGTTGGAGCCGGCACTTCGGGTAGGCTTGGCGTATTAGATGCGGCTGAATGCCCGCCGACATTCGGCGTTGAAACAGGGATGGTTATCGGGAGAATTGCCGGAGGTTATAAGGCTTTATCCGTTGCGGTTGAAGGTTATGAAGACTATCCGAAAAACGGCGTTAAGGATATTGTCGATTTAAATGTAAGCGATAAGGATGTTGTGTGCGGAATTGCCGCCAGTAGAAGAACTCCTTATGTAATTGGAGCGCTTGCAGAAGCAAAACGGCGGGGCGCTAAGACTATTACGGTGGTTTGCAATCCAAGGGAGCACTTACAATATGATGTTGACGTTGCTATTTGCCCGGTTCCCGGCCCGGAAGTGATTATGGGGTCGACGCGGCTGAAATCTGCAACAGCGCAGAAAATGGTTTTGAATATGTTAACCAGTATCTCTATGATCAAGATTGGTAAAGTCTATGAAAATATGATGATAGACCTACAGTTAAATAATAAAAAACTAGTAGAACGTTCAAAAAGAATTATTATGCTTGCGGCCGACGTTAATTATGACCGGGCGGCTAAGTGTTTAGATTTGGCTAATGGACATGTCAAAACCGCTATCTTTATTGCTTTAACTGATACCACTCCCGCTGAGTCAAAAAAGTTTATTGATGATAATGAAGGTTTCTTAAAAAAAGCATTGAATGCCTGGCGCGAAACGAAATAAATACTAACTTAAAATATTTATATTTTTGTTAATATCAACGCATGAAAAACAAACTTCTTTGATTATATGTATTATACATAAGAGATGCACACACAAAATTTATACAATTAAGTTCCCCTCTTGGGAGGGGCTAGGGGTGGGTTTTTTCATACTTTTCAATTCAATCAAATATAACCAGCAATACACCATTTTTTATATTTTAAAAAGAGCTCATTGTTTTGCCTGCAATTGAACCCACCGCCAACACCTCATCACGCCACGCAGTGTTCACTTTGTGAAAGGGACTCCTACGGAGCAAGAGGGGAATTGAAGTTTGAAATCTATAAACTACTTTGATATTCAGGATCATGTTTTGATTGTATATTTTGATAATAATCAAAATCAGGTTTTGTAAAATTCATTTCCGGGAACTGCTTGCATAGGCTTTCGGCAAATAAATAGTCCAAATGATTACTGTTTGTTGGACAATACCCCATAGTTTTTTCCCAGACGTCTTTATTTTCCATACAAAAATAAACAAACACTTCTTTAGAATGACTTCTAATTCTATTGTAAAGATGTTTAAACATTTCCAGACGCAAAGGTTTAAAATATCTTATTTTTTGATCATTGCCTGTAATATGCTCGCTGCGGATAATAG
This sequence comes from Calditrichaceae bacterium, assembly GCA_030622395.1. GTDB lineage: Bacteria > Calditrichota > Calditrichia > Calditrichales > Calditrichaceae > JAUXGF01. The sequence continues at coordinate 688 of JAUXGF010000350.1, read as the reverse complement.
GTGTTTTCGGGAAACGCTCTTTTATTATTTGTTTTAAAGCAGGAGGAAGACGCAAGCCCCCCATGCTGATCCAGACAATGTTTTGAGATTTAATTTTTGAAAATAACGAATCGATAACATGATTATAATTATCCCGCCAATTGTCGTGTTGAATTATTGGGTCAAAGTGAAAGGATAATTTAAACCCCATTTCTTGGGCTAATTGAGCCGAGTTTATTCTTTCGGTCAAGCTGGCGGCTTTAAGCTCATTATTATCAATAAGTTGATCGGGATTTAGCGACCATGATAACACTAAATTATTGGTTTTATGAGCAAATTTATTTAGCAGATTAATATGGTTGGTTTTTGTCTTAAGTTCAAATAAAACATTATGTTTGCTTTCAAAGTAAGGAATCAAAAAGGATGAAATATTAGTATATTCTTCCAATGCAAGACTGTCGGCTAACTCACCGGTGCCGATTCGAATAATCCGATCTGAATATTTTGAGCTTAACGCATCGAATTCCCTGAAAATTTTATGATAATTAGCATAAACAGTTAAAACTTTAGAATTCATGTAACCTTGTAAAATACAATAAATGCAATCCAATGGACAGCCGGTAGTTTCGTTGATTACATGATAATTGCAGCAAATATAATCTTGAGACGTGGCGGGGCAGGGCTTACAGAAATTCCCTTTATAATTGGT